>JACDBE010000219.1 GCA_013695075.1 Acidimicrobiia bacterium | reverse complement strand
TTCCATCGCTATGCGATGGAAATCGCTCAAAGTTTGGTCTTCAGCCGGTTCGACGCCTCCGGCGAGGATGCGTCGGCGGCGTCGCTGAGGCGCAGCGGGAGCTGGATCAAGGCGCCGAACAGGTCCTCCTTGGTGCCGAAGTAGTGGTGCACCAGGGCCGGGTCGACCCCGGCCCCGGCGGCGGTGCCCCTGATGGTGGCCGCGTCGGTATCGTGCGCCGCGATGGCTCTCATCCGATGGTGGCTACTGCTGGGGGTGCTTGTCGCTGTCGCTGTCGCCTGCGGGGGCGAGGGCGACGAGGGGGTGGCACATATCGCCATGCGGGACAACGTGTTCGGCCGGGACCTGACCCGCATCGGCGTGGGTGGCACAGTGGAGTTCAGCAATGACGGGCGGGTACCGCACAACGCCGTCGCCGTCGACGGGTCGTGGTCCACCGAGGGGGCCTTCGGGGAGTTGGCCATGGTGAGCGGTGACTCGGTGCGGATGACCTTCGACACCGCCGGGGTCTACGAGTACTTGTGCACCTTCCACGCCGTCGAGGGCGAGGGGATGGTGGCCACCCTGGTGGTGGGCGACCTGGACGACGTTACCTATGGCGGCGACGCAGCCGCCGCCGGGCCGGCCCCGGAGACATGGTCCGGCGTCACCCGCAACGTCCCCGCCGATCACCCCACCATCAGCGAGGCGGTGGACGCCGCCGGTCCCGGTGACCTGGTGCTCATCCAGCCGGGGGTCTACCCGGAGCAGGTGAACGTCACCACCCCCGGGCTGGTGGTCCGCGGCGCCGACCGCAACCGCGTGATCATCGACGGTGGCTTCGAACGCACCAACGGCATCAACGTCATCGGTGCCGACGGGGTGGCGGTAGAGAACCTCACCGTGCGCAACACCACCGGCAACGGGTTGCTCTGGGCGTCGGTGGAGGGCTACCGCGCCTCGTACGTCACCAGCATCGACGCTGACGTCTATGGCATCTACGCCTTCGACTCGGTGGACGGGTTGTTCGAGCACTCCTACGCATCCGGATCGTGGGACTCGGGGTTCTATATCGGGCAGTGCGACCCGTGCCGGGCGGTGATCACCGATGTGGTCGCCGAGTGGAACGGTCTGGGCTACTCGGGGACCAACGCCTCCGGCGAGCTGTGGGTGGTGAACTCGGTGTGGCGCAACAACGTGGCTGGGATCGTCGCCAACACGCTGGACTCCGAGCTGGTTCCACCGGTGGAGCGGGTGGTGATCGCCGGCAACCTGATCCACGACCAGGGGACCGATGGGGCGCCGGCGGGGAGTGCCGCCTGGTCGGCGTACGGCAACGGGATCATCGTCGCCGGCGGCAACGAGATGCTGATCACCCGCAACCGGGTGGTCGACAGCGCCAGCAACGGGATCGGGATCTTCCCCAACCTCGACGAGCGGTTCTGGCTGAGCGCCGACAACGAGGTGCGGGACAACATCATCGAGGGATCGGGCGCCGCCGACATCGCCCTCGCCGGCCCTGCCGGATCGGGGAACTGCTTCGAGGGTAACGGGGACGTGATGACCAGCCCGGTCGGGCTCGAGGTGTTCCAGGGTTGCGACGGAATTCGGTTCCCCTTCCGGTGGTCGCTAGGCCCCACCACCGAGAGCCTGGGCCGGATCGCCGATGCCAGCACCGGCGGGCTTCCCGACGTGGATCATGGCGAGGCGCCCAAACCCGGCCCGCAGCCGCAGCTGCCCGGCGGTGCCGAAGCAGCCGTCGTCCCCGCCGTCGACGTGTACGCCGGGGCAGTGCCCGACCTCGATGCCATCGCCACCCCACCTCTCGATGACGGCGCCGCCGTCTCCATGACGAAAGGACCCAACGTGTTTGGTGTCCACCTGGCAACCACGGCATGGTCGGTGTTCTTCGGGCTGTGGGCCTACGTGATGCCGTTCATGCTGTTCGCCGCCCTGTTCACCCTGGCGGTAGGGGACATCCTCCGCCGCCGCGGCGACGGCGACCTGTCCGCGGCGCAGGCGGTTGGGTGGGTGCTGGGCTCGCTGCTGATCCCGTTCCTGGCGGTCATCGCCTACTTCGTCGTCGGCCGCTCCCGGGTGCCGACGTGGCTCCGGGTCACCCTGATCGGCGGCGGCATCGCCGCCTACATGGTGTTGCTGGTGGCCGGTGCCCTGCTCGGCGGGATCGTCTGAGATGACAGAGCCCACCGAGGGCGAGATGTTCGCCGCCAACCGGGCGATGTGGGACGAGCGGGTTCCCATCCACGTCGCCAGCGACTTCTACGACGTCGCCGGCTTCAAGGGCGGTCGGGTGGGGGTGCGCCCCTTCGAGGTGGAGGAGATGGGTGACGTCGCCGGGCTCGACCTGGTCCACCTGCAGTGCCACTTCGGGATCGACACCATCGAGTGGGCCCGGCGCGGCGCCAGGGTGACCGGGCTCGACTTCTCCGCCCCTGCCATCGCCGCCGCCGCCCGGATGGCCGCCGACATGGGGATCGACGCCCGGTTCGTCACCGCCGACCTCTACGACGCCGTCGCCGCCCTGGAAGGGAGCACCTTCGACGTCGTCTACACCGGGCTGGGGGCGCTGTTGTGGCTGCCCGACATGGTGCGGTGGGCCGACGTCGTTCACGCCCTGCTCCGTCCCGGTGGCTTCCTCTACCTCAGCGAGTTCCATCCGGTGGCCGACATCCTGGGCGACGACGATCTCACCGTGACCCGTTCGTACTTCAGCGACGGCGCCAGCAGGTGGGACGAGCCCGGCACCTACACCGACCCCGACGTGGCCACCGAACACAACGTCTCCTACGAGTGGATCCATCCGCTGTCCGAGGTGGTGACCGCCCTGCTCGACCGGGGGATGGTGCTCGAGATGCTCCACGAGCACGACCACACCCTGTTCGCCCACTGGCCCTTTCTGGAGCGGCGAGGCGATGGTTCGTACCACCTGCCCGCCGGGATGCCGAACCCGCCGCTGATGTACTCGTTGCGCGCCCGCCGCCCGAGGAGATGACGGGGACGGCAGGCGCGCAGGTGCTGTGCAGATTCTGTTTCCCCTCCCCGCACTTGCGGGGAGGGTGGCTCCGGAGCAGCCGGGGAGGGAAACCTTGAGTTCACCCGCGGGGTAACTCGTGCAGAGTCTGTTTGCCGCAGCTCAGAGGGCGGCCCGGTAGTGGCCGAGCTCCGGAGCGATGCCCGCGGCGGCGCCCCGCACCACCAGCACCGGAACCCATGCTCGTTCGATCACCGCCTCGCGTAGGGCGGGGAGCACTCCCTCAACGGTTCCCGGCGGGGCCACCACCATCAGCGAGGTGCCGCCGACGGCCTCCAGCGCCGCCGCCACGGTAGGTTCGCGGAGCACCACCTCGTCGACGTCCAGTCCCACCGAGGGCACCTCCACAGCCACCGGTGAGATCACCCGCAGCCGCTCCCCGGTGCCGCGGGCGATGGCGGCGGCGAAGTGCAGGGCGGCGGCGTCGGGCCCCTCGCCGCGGAACCACACCCCCACCGGGTCCGTCACCGCATACCGGGAGGCGTCCATGCCGACCAGCACCGCCACGTCACACGGCGCGTGGCGCAGCAACTGCCCGGCCACCCCGCCGAGGGGGCGGAAGCCGAGGTATGCCTCATGGGATCCGATGAGGAGCGTTCCCGCCTCGCGCTGCACCGCCAGCCGCCACAGCTCCTCCGACGGGTCGGTTCCCACCACCGCCACCACCTCGGCGGTGACGCCGGCATCGGCCAGCTGCTGGCGCAGCGGGGCCAGGCTCTCCGCCACCACGGCGGCGCGGTCGTCGAGATCGGACAGGTTGGCCCGCACCTGCTCGTAACCCGGCGGGGGGACCACGGTGGCGAGGAGGACATCGGGTGCTTCACCGTTGCTGCGGCGCATCCAGGTGGCGAGGTGGAGCAGCGGCTGGGCCGAGATGGGGTCGGTGACGCCGACCATCACCCTGCCGATGCCGGAGCTGCGGGTGGCGTGTAGCGGCTCGACCTCGGGCATTGGGGTCACCGGGGACTTCCCCCCGCGGGCGGTTGCGTCGGCTTCGGCGGCGGCGACGTCGGCGTCGATCTGGCTCCTCGGGTAGAGCCTGGCGAGCAGGGGGGTGGTCATGAACGTGGTGATCAACGCCATCAGCACCATGACGGTGAACAGCGCTGGAGAGATCACCCCGAGGCTGCGTCCGATGGTGAGTATCACAATCTCGGTGATGCCTCTGGTGTTCATCAACACTCCAAGGACGGTCGATGATCGCCACGACTCACCGGCCGCCAACCCGGCGATCACCGACCCGCCCAGCTTTCCGGCGATGGCGATGGCGATGATCAGACCAGTCACCAGCCACATCTCACCTCCGGCCACCAGACCGACCTGGGTGGAGAGACCCACCACGGCGAAGAAGACGGGGAGGAGGAAGAGGACGGTCATGTCCTCGAGGCGCTCGCTGATCTGCGACGTCAGGCTGCGGCTGCGGGGGAGGATGGCCCCGAACATGAACGCCCCGAAGATGGCGTGGATGCCGATGGCCTCGGTCGCCCAGGCCGACAGGAACAAGCCCACGATCAGCATGGACATCACCACCGGGGCTAGTCGCCCCCGGTGTTCATGGACCGCAATCACCCTCGCCGCCGTCGGCCGAACGAGGGTGAGCATGGCGGTGACGAAGAGGAGCGCCAGGGCAACCGTCTGGACGGCGTCGAAGAACCCGGTCGCCTTCACGATGGCGACCACCACGGCGAGGATGCACCACGCGGTGACGTCGTCGACGGCGGCGCAAGTGATGGCCAGTGCCCCGATCCGTGTCTTGTGGAGCCCGGTGTCGGTGAGGATGCGAGCCAGCACCGGGAAGGCGGTGATCGCCATCGACGCCCCCATGAACAGAGCGAACCCGGTGAAGTCACCGCTTCCCACCAGGGGGTAGACGATCACGGCGGCGGCGAGGCCGAAGACGAGAGGCACCACGATGGAGTAGTGGCTGATGAGCACCGCGGTGTGCCCCGAGCCCCGGATCATCGAGTGGTCGAGCTCGAGCCCGATGAGGAACATGAAGAAGATCAGACCGAACTGGGCGAGCATGCCGA
>JACDBE010000163.1 GCA_013695075.1 Acidimicrobiia bacterium | reverse complement strand
GACTCATCCACTCCGATGGCAACCGCCACATCAACGAGGTCCCCAGGCCTGTCCGCTCCGGGGTGACGCGCTACCGGTATCCCCGCTACATGTTCACCAACGCGTCCGCGGACATCCTGGGGATCTTCCCAGACGTCCTCGACATTGGGCGTACATTGGACGAGGTCATCGCCCAGGGACATCTCTGTGGCCAGACGTCCGGACGTGGCTTTTCCTGGTCACCTTCGTCGGCCCGAAGTACTGACTCTAGAATGCTTGGCAGGGCCGGAGTAGCCGAATCGGTACAGGCGATGGTCTCAAACACCATTGGGGGTGACCCCGTGCGGGTTCGAATCCCGCCTCCGGCACCAAACATCTGCGATGAGGGGCTACAACCCATCGCTGCCGCCCGTCGTAGCCGGGAGCCAGCGACAAGTGGCATCGTCGGCATCGAGGCGGGACCGGCGTAGTCTCCGGGCATGCGCCGGCTGGAGAAGAAGCTCTTCACGCTCAACGACGAGATCGCCGCGCTGCGGCGGGACGAACATCTCGCCGCCGAGGAGCTGATCTTCCATCGTCACCTGCACGACGACGCCTTCCGCGACGCGGTGACCTCCGACCATCCGCTCGACCGGGCCGAGGCCAGGGAGACCGGTGCCGACGTCGCCCGGTTCGAGCGCCACCTCGAGGAGCTGGCCCAGCAGCGGCACAAGCTCGAGACCGAAAGGGACCGGTTGCTCGCCAAGCTGGGCTGACAAGCCACTCCTCCTTAGTTCGTTTCCCCTCCCTTTGGGAGGGTGCCGAGCGCTAGCGAGGCGGGGAGGGATGCTTACCTCTCCCGACGCCCAAGCCCCTCCCCGGCTGCTCCGCATCCACCCCTCCCCGGAGCCGGGGAGGGGAACAAACACTTCGCTGCCACCCTTCCCCTTGACACGAGCCGGGGAGGGAAACACGACGGCGGAGGGGAAATGACAGCGTGAAGGGAGGGGAACAGGCGGGTGTTCGTGTCCGTGCCGGTTTCTACACTCGGCGGGGATGGCCACCCTTGCCCTACTCGACGGTCACAGCCTGGCTTACCGCGCCTTTTACGCCCTGCCTGCCGATCTGGCTACGCCGGCGGGGCAGATCACCAATGCCGTGTTCGGGTTCACCTCGATGCTCATCAAGCTGCTTGGAGACGAGCGGCCCGACGCCGTGGCCGTCACCTGGGACGTGCGGGGACCGCAGTTCCGTAAGGACCTGTACCCCGCGTACAAGGCGCAGCGGGAGGCGCCGCCCGACCTGTTCCGCAGCCAGCTCCCCCTGATCCGTGAGGTGCTGGAGGCACTCGACATCACCCAGATCGAGGCGCCCGGGTATGAGGCGGACGACGTCATCGCCACCATGGTGGGTTCTGCCACCGCCGAGGGGTGGCGGGTGATCGTGGTCACCGGCGACCGCGACGCCTTCCAGCTCATCGACGACGACGTCTCGGTGATGTACACCCGGCGGGGCATCTCCGACACGGTGATGGCCGATGCCGCCTGGATCGAGGAGCGCTACGGGATCACCCCCAGCCAGTACCTGGACTACGCCGCGTTGCGGGGCGACACCTCCGACAACCTGCCGGGGGTGCCCGGGGTGGGGGAGAAGACGGCGACCAAGCTGGTGGCCGAACACGGCGACCTCGAGGAGATCTACCGCCACCTCGACGAGCAGACCCCCCGCATTCGGGCCAACCTGGCCGAACACCGCAACCAGGTGTTCCTCAACCGCCAGGTCATGACGATGGCCGAAGTGCCCGAGGCGGCTTCGATCGACGTCGACGGCCTCCGCCTGGGCCAGTGGGATCACGACCGGGTGCGCAAGGTGTTCGACGGGCTCGCCTTCCGCACCCTGTGGGAGCGTCTCGTCGAGCTGGGTGGTCAGGGCGCCGTCGAGTCCACAGAGATCGACGTCGAGGTCACCACCGCCCACACCGCCGCCGACCTCGCCGCCGTGGTCCATGCCGGCACCATGGCGGTGGAGGCCGTTTACGACGGACCGGAGCTGATCGGGATCACCGCTGCCACGGGGGAAACGGCCCGGTTCGTGCCGGTGGAGCGGCTGGCGATGGTTGCCGAGGCGGTGGGCTCGGAAGGGGGCCTGGCCGGCCACGACATCAAGCCGCTACTGCGCCACTTCCTGGCGGCCGGGCTGGAGGCCCCGGCGGTGCGCTTCGACACCGCCCTCGGCGCTTACCTGGTTAACCCGGGCCAGCGGGCACCCGACCTCGAGGAGCTGGCCTATCGGGAACTCGGGCTGGCGGTGTTGCCCACCCCCGACGGCGAGCCGGTCGATGCCCAGGCGTCGTTCGACTTCGACTCCCCGCCGGAGGGCTCGGCCGACAGATCTTCGACGGCCATCGAGGCTGCGGCCCGCCGAGCGGTGGCGGTTGCCGCCCTGATGGCACCGCTCCAGGAGCAGATCGAGGTGCGGGGCGGCGCCGATCTCTACGAGGAGATCGAGCTGCCACTGGTGGGCGTGCTGGCCAGGATGGAGGAGACCGGGATCGCCGTCGACCGGGAAACGCTGACCAACCTGGGTGACGATCTCAGGCGACGGCTCGGGGAGCTGGAGGCCGCCATCCACGACGCCGCCAGCGAGGTGTTCAACATCAACTCGACGCTGCAGCTGCGCCACACGCTGTACGAGAACCTGGGCCTCCCCATCCTCAAGAAGACCGCCAAGGGAGTCCCCAGCACCGACGCTTCGGTACTGGAGAAGCTGCGCCATGCCCACCCCATGGTCGATCACCTGCTGGTGTACCGCGAGCTGGAGAAGCTGCGCTCCACGTATGTCGATGCCCTGCTACCCCTGATCGAACCCGACGGCCGGGTGCGGGGCCGCTTCAACCAGATGGCGGCGGCAACCGGGCGCCTCAGCCAGGAGCAACCCAACCTGCAGAACATCCCGGTGCGCTCCGAGGAGGGCAGGGTTATCCGCACCGCCTTTGTCGCCGTTCCCGGTCACCGACTCCTCACCGCCGATTACTCCCAGATCGAGCTGCGCATCCTTGCCCACCTCTCCGGTGACCACGGTCTGGTGGACGCCTTCCGGGCCGGCCTCGACATCCACACCGCCACCGCCGCCCGGGTGGCGGGTATTTCCCCAGCCGAGGTGTCCACTGCCCAGCGGCGACGGGCCAAGGTGATCAACTTCGGGTTGTTGTACGGGATGGAGGCCTACGGGCTGGCGCAACGGCTCGACATCTCGCGGGAGGAGGCCGAGGGCCACGTCGCCGCCTACTTCGACCAGTTCCCCCAGGTGCGGGCGTTCATGCGCGGCATCGTCGACCAGGCACGGTCGACCGGGTTCACCACCACCCTGCTCGGCCGCAGGCGCTACCTGCCCGAGCTGGCCAGCTCCAACTTCCGGCAACGCCAGATGGGGGAGCGGATGGCTCTAAATGCCCCCATCCAGGGCTCGGCCGCGGACATCATCAAGAAGGCGATGGTCGAACTCGAGGGTGAGCTGGCGTCGGCTGGGCTGGGCTCCACCATGTTGCTGCAGATCCACGACGAGCTGGTGCTGGAGGTCCCGGAGGACGAGATCACCGCGACCAGGGACGTGACCCGGACCGTGATGGAGGGCATCGTCGACCTCGACGTGCCCCTGATGGTGGACACCGCTACCGGCGCCAACCTCGCCGAATGCAAGGTTTGAGTGGCTCGCTGGGTCGATCGACCTGTTAGCCTGCAAGCCGCCCCGTCGGGTTCCCCGCGCACGGTGGCAATTTCATGTGCCCCAGGGAGTTGATGCTGTCGCATGACGATCGAGAACCAGGCGGAGGCCGCCGCCAACGGCGCCCAGGCCCCCGCCGCCACCCGGGTTGACGAGGCGCCCCACCCGGCGTCCCCGGAGACCCCCTCGACCGGGGACCTCCCGGTGCCCGGAGACTCGGCTCCAACCGAGCCCGCAACCACTCAAGAATCCGCCGACGGGGACCCCGCCGGTGACGGCGAGGCGACACCGGCCGCGGAGCGAGCGTCGACCGACGACGGCTCAGCAAAGGCGACGGCCGACACCCTGCCCGGCGCCCCGACCGACGACAGCGGCGAGCCCGGCGGCCCCGTCGACCAGCCCGCAGCTGCCGCCGGTGGCGAGCCCGTAGCTTCCGACTCTGGCCCGGCCGCCAGCGAGGAACGCCACGCTTCCGCCGGTGGCGACACCATCGTGGTCCAGGATCCGGCCGCGCCGGACAGCACAGCCTCCGACGGCACCACCGGTGGCGAGGCATCGAGCGACAGCGCCACTGCCGAGGCTGCGAGCGACACGGCCACTTCCGAGGGTTCCAGCGAAGCCGCCGCACCTGGCAACACACCGACCGACGCAGCTCCGCCAGCCGAGCCGCATCGGGGGATGCGACCGGCCATCACCGCCCCACGAGATATCGGCCACGTCGAGGACGACCTCTCCGCCGACGACTTCGCCGAGGCCGTCGATCGC
>JACDBE010000148.1 GCA_013695075.1 Acidimicrobiia bacterium | reverse complement strand
CATTGCCCGGTGGTCGATGCGCACGACTTCGATGCGGCGCAACGCCCCGTCGATCCGGTAGACGATGCGGTACGGCCCGCGACGGGCGGCGTGGTAGCCCGCCAGTTCCCTCGCCAATGGCTTACCGGCGCGATGCGGGTTCTCCACGAGCGGGCCGAGCACGAACTCCACGACGACGGCGGCGAAGCGCTCCGGCAAGAGGGACATGCTGCGGTCGGCCGACGGGGCGACGACGAGCAGCCAGGACGTCACCTCCCCGGGTACCGGGCGCGCAGCTCGTCCTCGGTCACGACCTCCCCGGCATCGATCGCCGCCCGGGCGCGCCTGATTCTCCTCGAGGGCACCCGGCTCAGAAAGGATGTCCAGCGTCTCCTCTAGAGCCTCGAGATCGTCGGGACTGAAAGAACGGCGGCCGGCCGGCTGCATCCTGATCTGGACGCTCGGTCACCACGAGTTCGGCGCCATCATCGCTGGGGTCGGACGCCTCCTCACCGCCAGACCCGATCCCGCCGCCTGGCATGATCTGGTCGTGGCGCTCTGACCGTGCCGGCCGGTGGTGAGGGAGTCAGCCGGAGGCGCCAGCGGGCAGTCCCACAGCCACCACCGCATGCACCCGGTCCTTGAGGCTATTGATGTCGAGGACGGTGAGGTCGGCGGTTGGGATCGGTTCGTGGAGCACCACCCGGGCAGCGGCGGGGTAGATCAGCTTCGACCCGGGGGGCCACGCCTCCCAGGTGCCGCTGATGGTGACCGGCACCACCGGCAGTTCGTTGGTGATGGCGATGCGGAAGGCGCCCTTCTTGAAGGGGGCCAGGATGCCGTCGTCGCTCCTGGTGCCCTCGGGGAAGACGATCAGCGAGTGCCCCCGGCCCTTGGCCCTGGCGACGCCCTGGTTGATCTCGGCGTGGGCGGCGGAGGCCCCCTGGCGGTCGGTCCTGATGATCCCGATGCCGTTCATCGCCTGCGCCAGGACGGGAACCTGGTACAGCTCCTTCTTGGCCAGGAAGCGGATCGGTACCGGGGCCGCCAGCAGCATCGCCGGGATGTCGAAGTTGGACAGGTGGTTGGCGACGAACACGTACTGCCGGGTCGGGTCGATGCGCTCCCGCCCCTCGATGTCGAGGCGCACCGGGGCGGTGGCCAGAAAGAGCAGGCTCCACACGCGAATGATGCCCTCGATGAAGGCGGTGTCCTTGCGGACCACGGACGCTACGAACACCACCCCGGCGAGGGGGATGGTGAGCACCAGGAACGGGCCGAGCAGCAACACGGTGCGCAAGGTGGCGACGGCATGGCGACGCATCGTGCCAAGTTAGTTGCTCATAGCGGCGGCCACTCTGGGCCGCCCGGCTCCCGGCAAGGAGCTGCGCGAATAGGGCAGCTCCGGCGGTTGGGGCTGGGGGCCCCAACCGCACCGCGATGGGGCGTCAACCGAAGAGCCGACGGCAACGGCCTATGGAGGTGCGCCCGATTGGCGCACCTCCTACGCTGGCAGTCCGACCAGGGGATGCCATGCGATCGATGACGGTGCTCGAGGCGCGGCGATACGCCCTCGCCGCCCAAGGCTTTGGGGACGGCCGGCCAACCGGCCGCGTCGACGTGCGCCATTTCCGGCGGCTGTTCCGTCGTGTCGGGCTGGTCCAGCTGGACTCGGTCAACGTCCTCGCCCGGGCCCATTACCTGCCGGCGTTCTCCCGGCTGGGACCATACGACCTTGACGCCTTCGACCGATACACGGTCGCCTCCGGGGAGATCTTCGAGGGCTGGTCGCACGTCGCCTCGCTGCTGCCCGTCGAGACCTATCCCCTGTACCGACACGCCATGGCGGCCGAGCCGAATTGGCGGGCGCTGGTGCAGCTGGAGACCGATCACCCCGGCTACGTGGAGGCGGTGTATCGGAAGGTGGCCGCCCATGGCCCACTGACCATATCCGATCTGGCCGATCCGGGTGTTCGCACCGGACCGTGGGGGGGCTACGCTCCCGGCAAGCTGGCCCTGGAGTGGCTGTTCTTCAAGGGCCGCCTGGCCTCGTACCGCGACCGGAACTTTGCCAAGGTCTATGACCTGGCGGAGCGGGTCATCCCCGGCGAGCTGCTCGACGGAGAGATGATCCCCGCCGCAGAGGCGCATCGCAGGCTGCTGCTGTTGGCGGCGCGCCATCACGGCATCGGCACCGCATCCGATCTGGCGGACTACTACCGGATCAAGGTCCCCACCGCCAGGGTCATCCTCGACCGGCTGGTGGACGATGGCGAGCTGGAGCGGGTGGAGGTCACCGGGTGGAAGCGCCCGGTGTACCTGCATCCCGAGGTGACCCCACTGCGGGAGCTACGGGGGAGGGCGCTGCTCAGCCCCTTCGACCCTGTGGTGTGGTACCGCGACCGCACCGAGCGGCTGTTCGACTTTTTCTACCGGATTGAGATCTACGTCCCCGAGCCGAAGCGGGTCTACGGCTACTACGTACTGCCCTTCCTGCTCGACGGCGCCCTGGTGGCCCGGGTCGACCTCAAGGCCGATCGCCAGGGGTCGCGGTTGCTGGTGCGGGGCGCATACGCCGAACCCGATGTCGACCGCATAGACGTGGCCCGGGCGCTGCGCACCGAGCTGGAGACCATGGCCGGTTGGCTCGGGCTGAATGAGGTGGCCATCGCCGATCGAGGCGACCTGGCGGCGGCACTCGGCGGCACCTTCGGTCACCCGTAGCCTGCGGACATGTCACTCCACCGGCTCGATCGGGTCCAGGCGCGGCGCATCGCCATCGGCGCCCAGCTGCTCGATGCGCCCCGGCCCGTCGACCTACTGGCGGTGGTGCACCGGCTGACCTTCCTCCAACTGGACCCGACGGCGGCGGTGGCGCCCAGCGCAGACCTGGTTGCCTGGACCCGACTTGGTGACCGGTACCAGCCGGTCCACCTGACTCAGGCATTGGAGGTCGCTTTCACCCTGTTCGAGCATCGCGCCATGGTGCGGCCAATGGCGGACCTTGGCCTGTACCTGGCCGAGATGGCTGCCTGGCCGCCGCCTGGAGGAAAGGCGGGCACCTGGCTGGAGGCCAACGACAGGTTCCGGGGCGACATCCTCCAGCTGCTGGGCAGGTCGGGACCGCTGCTGTCTCGCGACATTCCCGACCGCAGCCAGGTGCCGTGGCCATCGACCGGTTGGACCAACGACCGCAACGTCACTCAGATGCTGGCCCTGCTGGCCGCCCGGGGTGAGATTGCCATCGCCGGTCGGCGGGGGCGGCAGCGCCTGTGGGATCTGGCCGCACGGGTCTACCCGACGGGCGCCACCGCGGTGCCGGCGGAAGAGGCCGTCCGTATGCGTGACCAGCGGCGGCTGGAGTCCCTAGGCGTCGCTCGGGCATCTGTGGTCGGCGAGGCGGGCGAGCCGGCGGAGATAGAGGGCACCTCGGGGGAGTGGCGGGTCGACCCCGCGGCGATCGGCAAGCCGTTCGCCGGCCGCACCGCCCTGCTGTCACCGTTCGATCGCCTCATCCACGACCGGCAGCGCATACTGGAGCTGTTCGACTTCGAGTACGTGCTGGAGATGTACAAACCTAAGGCGCAGCGACGCTGGGGCTATTTCGCCCTTCCCGTGCTGCACGAAGATCGGCTCGTCGGCAAGGTCGATGCCACCGCCGACCGCAAGAACTCCCTCCTGCGCGTCCACGCCATCCACCAGGACATCCCCTTCACCGGCGTCATCACCAGCGCCGTCCACGCCGAGCTAAGAGCATTGGCGTCGTGGCGGGGCCTGGAACTAGTCGTCGCTGGGCAGGGAAACTCGGCCTGAGACCATGGCGCGTTGCGCGGCCGATCCTCGGGTCAACTGTTTCGCCCAGGGCCGATGTCATGGCATCAGTCGTGGGAGGTGGGAGTGTCCCGGCGTCCCCTGAGCCACTCAGTGGATGAGGAGCAGATCGCCTCGTCGCCGAGTTGTCGCGCATCCCCGGCCTTTCGTCCGTGGGGTCGACGGGTTGGAGAGTGTGCTCAAGGCAGGTGGGGGCACGTTTCAGTTGGCCCATCGCGGGTAGAGAAAACTTCTCATGGACGCCCGGGGGCCGCGAGAGGATGCGATGAGAGAACCCGAGTTCGAGTCTCACGCCTCGTGGCGAGCGACCTACCTCGGTGCGGACACTTCCGAGCGAGCCGACAACTCGTCGTGGGGGTCCATTGTCGCCGGAGTGTTGGTCGCCTTGGCGACGTTGGTCACGTTCTCGCTGGTGGGTGCGGCGCTTGGTCTGGGAATCACGGACCCGACATCCGACGAGCCGTTCGCCGGCGTCGGCGTCGCAGTCGGGCTCTGGTCCGTGGTCACGATTGCGGTATCGCTGGCTGCCGGTGGGTTTGTCGCCGGGGTTCTTGCCGTTCGTGCTGGGTTCCTACACGGGTTGGTGGTGTGGGCGGCCTCGACGCTTGCCCTCGTAGTGGCCGTGGTGTTGGCGGTCCAGGGGATCCTGGGTTTCGGCGGTGCCATCGTTGGATCGGTCGGCTCGACCGTCGGCGGTCAGCTGGGTAACCTCGCCGATGTGGCGGGGGACGCCGTGGGGGCTGCCGCCGAGGGAATCGCCGACGGGGTGGGGGATGTCGACTTCTCCGGGTTGACGGACGACGTGCGGCAGGTGCTCGCCGACACCAACGTGCCCGAGCTCCAACCCGAGTACCTGCAGGAACAGATCGACGAAGTCCGGGCCGACATCGTGGATGCCGCCTCCCAGCTGGTGACCGATCCTGGCGGCTACGAGGAAGTACTCGACGAGCTCGCTGCCTCGTTGCAGGAGCGGGTGGAGGCGATCACGGATTCCGTCGATCGGGACGCGATCGCCGAGGCGGTAGCTGCGAACACCGAGCTGAGCCGGCGGGAGGCCGAGGAAGCCGTCGACAACGCCGTCGAGGGCGCGCAGCGAGCCGCTGAAGGGGCCGGCGACGCCATCGACGCCGCCCAGGCTGCCCTGACCGATGCCCAGGGTGAGGTTGGTCAGCTCGTCGAGGATGCTCGCCAGACTCTCGATGACGCGGCCGACGCCTCTGCTCGGGCTGCCTTGTGGGCGTTTGCCGGCCTCCTGATCGGTGCGGCCATCGCCTCGTTCGCCGGACTGTGGGGATCACGGCTGGTCATCGCCCGTACCGAGTCCGGTCGTGTTCGCACGCCGGACGAGGACATCTACCGAGCCTGACGGCCTCGGCCGGGGTCAGGCAGCCATGTCTAGGTTGAGCCCGCTTGGTGTGGACTCGTGCGAAGGCCGATCGAGGGATGTGGTGGCTGAGTGGTGCTACGCCGCAGCTCGGAGATTGTTCCAGGCAGTTGCTCAGTGTTGGCACCTCGTGAGTGTCAAACGTCGAAGATCAGCACCCGACCGAGGGTGAACGGGATCCGCACGCTTGATCCCCGATCCCAATTCACCAGGAGGATGTCACCGGTCTCCTCGTTCTGGGTGATGAGGTAGACGCCGTCGTTGCTGAATCCGATGGCGCGGTCGGCGGGTACGAAGGACTGGCGGGTGCTGTTGGAGTCGAGCCGGGAGGCGGTGACCACCATCCGGCCGTCTCGTTGGGCCAGCATCACCACCGTGGCGCCGTCCGGGGAGAACATGAACTCGACGCTGCCGGAGGCCATTGCCTCTTCGTCGATGAAGAACAGGGCGTTGGTGGGACTCTGGTCGGGGCCTACCACCGCCGCCGTCGTCACCCCCAACTCGCGCTCCCCGACCAGGGTCACCTCACCGAGGAAGCCGAGCTCCTCATTGGTGTGCCCGGCGGCTATGGCGGCCCGGTAGGCGGCGATGCGGGGTTGGACCACCATCTCCCCGTTGGGCCCAACGGAACGAGGAAGCGCCGGCATCGAGATCCGTGGGCGACCGTCGGCATGGAGGAAGATGGCGATATGCAGCAGCTCGCGGGTGACGAAGCCGTCGGGGTTGGCGGGGTCGGAAACGTCCCACAGCCGCAGCGATGGCTCGACGAGTCGCGAGAGGGCGAACCCCCACTCGCCCCACCCGAGGAGCTCGGTGCGGTCGGGGACGGCTCCCAGGTCGACCAGGTTGGTGATCCCCCCGGTGGGTCTCCCTACCGCCGTGTAGAGGTGGTGGGCCTTTGATCCGGGTGCCCGGCCGACAAAGGCGATGCGGGCGTCCTCGGTGGGGTGCCACGCCGCCCCGCGGATGTCGATGAAGGCGGGCACCACCAGCGGTGCCGAGCCCACCCATAGGGTGCTCGCCCCCTCGTTGGTAATCGCCATTACCAGGCGGTTGGAGGCGTCGAGGGCGGCGGTGGTGCTGCTGGCTCCCCAGGTGACGCTGGTGCGCGGCTGACCGGCCCGCAGGTACCAGGAGGCCATGGCGGTGCGATCGTCGTCGGGCCGATAAATCACCGCCGGGCTGTGATCGAGCCCGGGGATGAGCGCTGCCAGCGACGGCTCATCGACGACGGTGGTGGCGGTGGCGGGGGCGTCCCCGGCGAGGCTGGGTACGGTGTCGACGGTGGGCGCTGCCTGCTCGGCCGCCTCGGGTGGGGCCGTCTCGAAGATGCCCACCGCGGTGAGCACGGCGATGACTGCCCCCAGGGCGGCCAGCGGCACCCAGCGTCGGTCCGGTGGGTTGGCCGGCTGGCCCCCGGCGGCTGGAGGAGGTTCGGGTAGTTCCGGCGGCAACGTGCGTATCGGACCCGGCCCCTCGCTCGGCTTCATGGGCCAATGGTACCGGGTCGGGTCGGCAAAGCCTCCCGCTAACGTGCCCGCTCACTCACGAGGAGCCGTCGGTCGATGGTCGATTTCACCGACCGGGTCGCCATCGTCACCGGTGCCGGTGGCGGGTTAGGCCGGGAGCACGCCAAACTCTTGGCCTCGTTGGGCGCCGCGGTGGTGGTCAACGATCTCGGCGGCGACGTCCGCGGCGCCGGATCGGGGACCAGCCCTGCCGATGCGGTGGTCGACGAGATCCGCGCTGCCGGCGGGGCCGCCGTCTCCGACCACGCCTCGGTGTCCGTTCCCGAGGCGGCGGCATCCATCGTCGAGCGGGCCGTCGCCGAGTTCGGGCGGATCGACGTGGTGGTCAACAACGCCGGCTTCCTGCGCGACAAGACGTTCGCCAACCTGGAGTGGGGCGACCTCGATGCGGTGCTCGACGTTCACCTCAAGGGAGCGTTCTACGTCACCAGACCGGCCTTCGCCCACATGAAGGCCCAGGGTTACGGTCGCATCGTGGTCACCTCCAGCGCCTCGGGGCTGTTGGGCAACTTCGGCCAGACCAACTACGGCGCCGCCAAGATGGGTCTGATCGGGCTGATGCAGGTGCTGAAGCTGGAGGCGGCTCGGTACGGGATCACCGCCAACGCGGTGGCACCCATCGCCCATACCCGGATGACCGCGGAGCTGCTCGGCGAGGGCGCCCCGCTGTTCGATCCGGCGCTGGTGTCACCCGCCGTCGCCTACCTGGCCTCCGAGGCGTGCACCCTGAGCGGGGAGGTCTGGTCGGTGGGAGGTGGTTCGGTGAGCCGGTTCTTCGTCGGGCTCACCCCCGGCTGGTTCCGGCACCCCGACCACGGGCCGATCACCGTCGACGACATCGCCGCCAGTGTGGAGGCGATCCGGGCCGAGGACGGCTACCTGGTGCCGTACTCATCCGGCGACGAGTTCACCAAACTGAGGAAGCTGCTCGGTGGTTGACGAGGTCCCCTTCGGCCCAGGCGCCGACAAGGCGGCGTGGCGTACCTGGGCCAGGCAGAAGCGAGCCGGCCTCGACTGGCCCCACCTGTCGCAGGTGATCCAGGCGTCGCTACACACCTTTCCCCCGTTGAAACACGACAGCACCGTGCTCACCTACCTGCCCATGGCACAGGAGATCGACCTGGAGCCGATGCTGACCTCGGGGCTGCCGGTGCACTGGGTGGTCACCCGCACCCCCGAGGAAGGGCCGCTCACCATCCACGAGTTGACCGGGCCGATGGAGTACCACCGCCTCGGGTTTCGCCAGCCCCGGGAGAACGCCCCGTTCGTCGACCCGCACCACGTCGACATCGTGCTGGTTCCCGGGCTCTCCTTCGATCTGTACGGCAACCGGTTGGGCAGGGGACTGGGCTACTACGACGAGTTACTTGGCAGGATGCGGACCGGCACGGTGTTCGTTGGGGTGACCCCGGCGGCCCTGGTAGCCGACCGCCTCCCCGCCGACGACGACGACATCCCAGTCCATTGGCTCGCCTCCGACGAAGGCGTAGTAGGCGTAGCCAAATCAGCCGGCTGACGAGCAGGTCCGATGCACTGATGAGCCGTAGACCGTCGCTACGGTCGGTTTACGGCTC
>JACDBE010000229.1 GCA_013695075.1 Acidimicrobiia bacterium | reverse complement strand
AGCCGAAGCCGATGATCGTCTCGTCGCGCGATAACGAGAGATATACCAGCCTGCCGACCCGAAACTTGCGCCGATCGGCCACGAACACCTCGTATGACCTTTCCAGGCTGAGTGCCAGTGGCCGGATGTCTTCGAGGGTGGCCATCGCCGGCGACTCTACGAGTGTCGCCAGCGTGGTCGGGCGCCGCTGCTTAGGGGCTCCGCGTGGCCGGACCCTCCCGGTGGTATCTTCGGCCTGCGCTGGACGACGACCCGGGGGCGGAGGCTTTCATGGACATCGAGATCGGCATCGCCAAATCCGGTCGGCGCGCCTGGGGCTTCGACGACATCGCCATCGTCCCCTCGCGCCGCACCCGCGACCCCGACGATATCGACCTGAGCTGGGAGATCGACGCCTACCGGTTCGACCTGCCGATGATGGGTGCCGCCATGGATTCCGCCGTTAGCCCCGCCACCGCCGTCGAGATCGGGCGGTTGGGTGGGCTGGCCGTGCTCAACCTGGAGGGTCTGTGGACCCGCTACCAGGACCCGATCCCGGTTTATGACGAGATCGCCTCGCTTGCCGCCGACAAGGCCACCCAACGGATGCAGGAGATCTACCAGGAGCCGATCAAACCGGAGCTGATCGCCCCCCGGATCGAGGAGATGCGCGCCGGCGACGTGGTCACGGCTGCCAGCGTCACCCCGCAGAACGCCGCCCGCTATGCCGGCGCCGCCATCGACGCCGGGCTCCACATCCTGGTGATCCAGGGAACCGTGGTGTCCGCCGAGCACGTGTCCACCAAGACCGAGCCGCTCGATCTCAACCGGTTCATCTCCGAGCTGGAGGTGCCGGTGATCGTCGGCGGCTGCGCCTCGTACGCCGGTGCCCTACACCTGATGCGCACCGGCGCCGCCGGCGTGCTGGTGGGAGTGGGGCCGGGCGCCGCCTGCACCTCACGGGGCGTGCTCGGCATCGGGGTGCCCCAGGCGACGGCGGTCGCCGACGCCGCCGGTGCCCGGACCCGCTACCTGGAGGAGACCGGGCGTTATGTCCACGTCATCGCCGACGGGGGGATGCGCACCGGCGGTGACGTCGCCAAGGCCATCGCCTGCGGGGCTGATGCGGTGATGATCGGCTCGCCGCTGGCGGCGGCGGTGGAGGCACCGGCCAGTGGGCACCACTGGGGGATGGCCACCTTCCATCCCACCCTGCCTCGCGGCACCCGGGTGGCCACCACCACGCTGGGGACCCTGGCCGAGATCCTGGTCGGTCCCGCCCACGAGAACGACGGCCGTCGCAACCTGTTCGGGGCGCTGCGGGTGTCGATGGCCACCACCGGCTACGGCAACGTCAAGGAGTTCCAGAAGGCCGAGGTGATGGTGGCCCCGGCGCTGCAGAGCGAGGGCAAGGCGCTGCAGCGGTCCCAGCGCATCGGTATGGGGTCGTGACCGGGCGGTCACCGTGACCTCCCTTCCCACGGCCCGCGGGCAGGCATCCACCGGTGACTTCGACCGGGTGCTGGTGGTCGACTTCGGCGCCCAGTACGCCCAGCTCATCGCCCGGCGGGTGCGCCAGGCGCATGTCCTGTCCGAGATCGTGCCCCGCACGGTCAGCGCCGCCGAGGTGGCCGCCGCCCGCCCGGTGGGGGTGATCCTGTCGGGAGGGCCGGTGTCGGTGTACGCCGCCGACGCCTACCGCCTCGACCCGGGCATCCTCCAGCTGGCGATCCCGGTGCTGGGGATCTGCTACGGGCACCAGGTCATCGCCGCCGCCCTCGATGGCGGGGTGGCCGGCAACGACATCGCCGAGTACGGCGGCACCGAGTTGCGGCTGGTCGGCGGCGGCGGGACCCTGCTCGGCGAGCTGCCCCAGGCGCAGACGGTGTGGATGAGCCACCGCGACGCCGTCACCGTGCCTCCCCCCGGTTTCCGGGTGACGGCGGCCACCGCTGAGGTTCCGGTGGCCGCCATGGAGGATCCTGAGCGACGACTCTACGGGGTGCAGTTCCACCCCGAGGTGGCCCACACCGCCCGCGGCCAGGAGATCCTGGAGCGGTTCCTCCACGACGTGTGCGGCGCCCGACCGTCATGGACCCATGTGGGGATCATCGAGCAGGTGGTTGCCGAGATCCGGGCAACTGTGGGGGATCGCACCGTGCTGTGCGCCCTGTCCGGTGGAGTGGACTCGTCGGTGGCGGCGGCGCTGGTGCACAAGGCGGTCGGCAACCAGCTCACCTGCGTGTTCGTCGACCACGGGCTGCTGCGGGCCGGGGAAGCGGAGCAGGTGGAGGACACCTTCCGCGGCGCCTTTGGGATGCACCTGATTACGGTGAAGGCAGCCGACCGGTTCCTGGAGCGTCTTGCCGGCATCACCGACCCCGAGGAGAAGCGGCTGGCGATTGGGGAGACCTTCATCAGGGTGTTCGAGGACGTGGCTGCCGACCTCGACGACGCCGGGTTCCTGGTGCAGGGCACCCTGTACCCCGACGTCATCGAATCGGGGACCGCCGACGCCGCCAGGATCAAGAGCTACCACAACGTCGGGGGATTGCCCCCGGACATGCGTTTCGCGCTGATCGAGCCGCTACGCGACCTGTTCAAGGACGAGGTGCGGGCCATCGGCGAGGAGCTGGGTCTGCCCGGCGAGATCGTGTGGCGCCAGCCGTTCCCCGGGCCGGGGTTGGCTGTGCGGATCATCGGCGAGGTCACCGGCGAGCGGCTGGAGATCCTGCGCGCCGCCGATGCCATCGTCATCGAGGAGATCAAGCGGGCCGGGCTGTACCGGGACATCTGGCAGAGCTTCGGGGTGCTGCCGGCGATCCGGTCGGTGGGGGTGCAGGGCGACGGGCGCAGCTACGCCTACCCCTTGATCGTGCGGGCGGTGATGTCCGACGACGCCATGACCGCCGACTGGGCCCGGCTGCCATACGAGGTGCTGGAGCGCATCTCGTCACGGGTGGTGAACGAGGTCCCCGGGATCAACCGGGTCGCCTACGACATCTCGTCCAAACCGCCCGCCACCATCGAGTGGGAATAGATCCCGGCCGCTGGGAGAAACTTTGAGCGTTTACCATCGCTATGCGATGGTAAACGCTCAAAGTTTGCCGGGTTTGCCTCGATGACCGCCGCCATCGATGTCACCCTCGATGCGGTGATCGTCGCCGTCACCGACGACCGGCCCCGCATCCTCACCGTGGCCGGACCGTCTGGACCGCCCCGCATCCCGTCGGGGCCGCTCGACCCCGAGCTCGACAAGACCCTGGAGCAGGCGATGCGACGCTGGATCGATCAGCTGGCCGGGGTGGGCATTGGGTACGCCGAGCAGCTGTACACCTTCGGTGACCGCAAACGGGGGAGCCGGCGAGACGGCGCCGCCCGCTGGCTGTCGGTGGCCTACCTGGCGCTGGTTCGCGAAGAGGTGCCGCCACCGGGGGCGTCGTGGGTCGACGTCTACGACCTGTTCCCCTGGGAGGACCACCGCGAGGGTCGCCCGGCGCTGATCGACGGGACCCTGCTCCCCGCCCTGGAGGCCTGGGCAGGGTCGGCGCCGTCGGACGCTTCGGTGCGCAGCGAGCGCATCGCCGTGATGTTCGGCCGCGAGGCCGGCTGGGACGGCATCCGGGTTCTGGAGCGCTACGAGCTGCTGTACGAAGCCGGGCTCGTGACAGAGGCCCACGTCGACGCAGGGACGCCGCCGACATCGTGCCAGGCCCCGGTGGCGGGCACCACCATGGCCTCCGACGACCGCCGCATCGCCGCCACCGCTCTGGGACGACTGCGGGGGAAGCTCACCTACCGCCCGGTGGTGTTCGAGCTGCTCCCCGACCGGTTCACGCTGAGCCTGCTGCAACGCACCGTGGAGGCGCTGTCCGGGATGCGGCTCCACACCCAGAACTTCCGCCGGCTGGTGGAACGCAACCGGCTGGTGGAGGGCACCGGGGTGGTGGCCGCCACCGGCGGACGCCCGGGAGAGCTCTTCCGCTTCCGCCCCGAGGTGTACCGGGAGCGCCCCCGCCCCGGAGTGGGCGTCCCCTACCGCTGAGGCGACTCGACCCGAAACTTTGAGCGTTTACCATCGCTATGCGATGGTAAACGCTCAAAGTTGGCCGGCATCGGCTACGAGGTCACATCCCGGCGGGACATGAGCAACAGGGTGGCGGTGAAGGCCACGGCGGTGTGGGCCAGCGCGGTGACGACGGCGCGGCCGAACCCGAGCTCGATGGTGCCGCCCCGGATCAACGAGCCGAGCACCTGGCCGGGAAAGAACCGGAAGCCGGTCGGCCACGATTCGACGATGATGTTCTCCACCGGGCCCGCCCAGGCGAAACCGACACCGAGCGCCAGCGGCGCCGAGCGGAAGATGACCCCCAGGGTGGTGCCGAACACCGCCCATCCGGCCACCCCGGCGAGGACGGTGGCGTAATCGGTGGCGGCGGCGCCGAGTCCCTCGAGGCTGAACCAGGCGGTGGAGGAGATGTCCTGGGTGGGCGCCACCAACCAGGACACCATAAACGTGCTCACCTCGGCGATCATCACCACGCCAGCGGCGACGATGAGGAAGCCGGCCAGCTTGCCCACGATCACCCGCACCCGGTGCGGCTCGCGCAGCAGCATCGCCCTCAACGTGCCCCCGGAGAAGTCGGTGGACACCAAGGCGATGAAGGTGACGAACACCAGGAACCCGGCAAACGAGGCCGCCGTGGCGAACGCCGCGGTGCCGCCGCCGGCGCCGGTGAGGTCGGCCAGAGTGGCGCCTCCTCGCCGCGGAGCCTCCGTGGTGCCGGTGGCGGAGGCGAAGACGGCGAACCCGGCGACCAAGGCGAAGGCCACCGCCCCCGCCGCCATGCCGACCAAGGTCCGGCGCCGCAGCAGGCGAAACAGCTCGGCGTGGGTGATGCGGATCATCGGGCACCTCCGTGTACCAGCGACAGGTAGCGGTCTTCGAGGGTGATGCGTTGCGGGCTCAGCTCGACAAGGACGATGCCGGCGGCGAAGGCGGCGCTGTTTGACCGCCGCTGCCAGCTGGGCAATGTCCGCCCCGTCGTCGACGCCCACCACCAGTCGGTCGTCGTCGGCCTCCACCTGGTTGCCCTGCTCGACCAGGATCTGGTGCATGGTGGCGGTGTCCTGGCGCCGCTGCGGCTGGATCGCCAGCCCGCTGGCGACGCCGTCGAGGAGCCGGCGAGTGGGGCCCTGGTACAGCGATCGGCCGGTGTCGATCAGCACCAGCCAGTCACACACCTGCTCGAGCTCGCTGAGGTCGTGCGACGAGACGAGCACCGTGCGGCGATGG
>JACDBE010000096.1 GCA_013695075.1 Acidimicrobiia bacterium | reverse complement strand
GGGGAAACAGACAGACGGGCCGAGCGCAGCGAGGCGGGGAGGGATTCGAGGCGGGGAGGGGAAACAGAAGTCGGCTCTGTTCTTGAGGCGATGCCATGAACACCGTTGAACGACAGGTCGGCCAGCGGCTTACGGAGCGCGGGATCAGGTTCACCAGGGCTCGGCGGCGGGTGGTTGGCGCCTTGGGACGGGGCGATGGTCCCCGGTCCGCCGCCGAGCTCCACGGCGACCTCGGCGGCGCCGTGCCCCTGTCGTCGCTGTACCGCTCGCTCGCCGTGTTGGAGGACGCCGGGGTGCTCTCCCCCCACCACGGCACCCGCGGGCTGACCCGCTACGAGCTTGCCGAATGGCTTACCGGGCACCACCACCATCTCACCTGTGTCGAGTGCGGCGCCGTCGATGACGTTCACCTCTCCCCGGCCGGGGAACGGGCCTTGGAGAAGGTGGTTGACGGCATCACCGAGGCCGCCGGATTCGGTCCTACGGCACACACCCTCGACATCGAGGGGGTGTGCGTCAGATGCCGGTGAACCCGCCTGCGGTGCAGGTAACCGACCTGGTGGTCCGCTACGGCGACACCGTCGCTCTGAGCCCATCGAGCTTCATCGTCCCTCGAGGGGCGGTCACCGCCCTCATCGGTCCCAACGGTTCGGGAAAGTCGACGCTGCTCGGTGCGATCGCCGGGCTGGTGACCCCCACCGCCGGCACCATCGACATCCTCCCGGGTGACGGCAGGCCCCGCCGGGTGTCGCTGGTGCTGCAGTCGACCAAGGTGGCCGACGCTCTCCCGGTGACCGTGGCCGAGGTGGTGACCATGGCCCGCTACGCCACCACCGGGGCGTACCGCCGGTTGGGTGCCGCCGACCGGGCGGCGGTTACGGCGGCCATCGACAGGATGGGGATCGGCGACCTGGCGTCCCGGCATCTGTCCGAGCTGTCGGGGGGTCAACGGCAACGCGTGTTCGTCGCTCAGGGTCTTGCCGAGGAACATGACCTGCTGCTACTCGACGAGCCGATGACCGGGCTCGACATGGTCTCCATGAAGGCCATCGACGACGTGATCCATGCCGAGCAGCAGGCGGGACGCACCGTGGTCATCACCACCCACGACCTGGCCGAGGCCCACGTCGCCGACCATGTGGTGCTGCTGGCCAAGCGGGTGGTGGCCTCAGGCCCGGCCCGGTCGGTGCTGACGGCGGAGCACCTCCTCGAGGCCTACGGTTCCGGTCTGGTCCACGCCGTGGGTGAGCGGATGTTTGTCGACGACCCAGCTCACCGGCACCCCCCGGATGTGCACACCCACCGGGAGCGCTCCCTGCCCGACACTGCCGACTGAGTCACCGGGCGGTGCGAAGAGCCCGGTGGAGTCGAAGGCGAACCGGCGGTGGGCGCGGCGCAGCGCCCCGAGGACACCGGCTCCCGTCACCACGATCAGCACCACGTTGGTGATCGCTCGGCCCAGATCCCAGCCCAGCGACGTGGCCACGGCGAACGCCACCAGCCGCTGCAGGTTGGAGAGCACCGGGTCGCCGGGCACAAATGAGGCCTCGGTGCCCACCCCGAGGGCGAAGGGCCACGACCACAGGTTCATCAACAAGCCGAAGCCGACGGCGCTGATGGCGCCGTATCCGGCCAGCACGGCGATTTCCGCACGACCCCGCATCCGGGGCAGCAGACCGGCTCCCATCCCCACCCAGGAGGCGGCCAGCATCTGGAACGGGAGCCACGGACCCACCCCGGCGGTGAGCAGCGCCGAGGCGAACAGCGTGGTTGAGCCGAGTACGAACCCGAAGCCCGGGCCGAACACCCGCCCGCCCAGGATGAGCGGGACGAACACCGTCTCCACCCCGCCCAACCCGGCGCCGAGCGGGCGCAGGGCGGCGCCGAGGGCGGAGAGAATCCCCAGCATCGCCACCACCTTGGAGTCGATGCCGCCCGAGCTCATCTCGGCCAGCACCACGGCGACGATGACGGGCACCACGGCGATGAACACCAAAGGGGCGTCGGAGACGTGCGCCACCAGCATGCTTCCCGGCTCCACCAACAGCGGCCAGGCGAAGGCAGCCAGCCCACCGACGGAGGCGACGGCGAGGATCGTCCGGGTGCGGACGGCGGTGGCCACAACGGCCGGTCTCACGACGCACTCCCCGCCAGGGCGGCGGCGACATCGGCGACGGTGAGCCACCGGTCGGGGTGCATGATGCGCGCGACCTGCGGCGAGAAGGCCGGCGAGGCGGTGAGCACGTCGGCGGTGGATCCGTCGGCGACGATCTCCCCGTCGGCCATCACCACCACCCGGGTGGCGCACGAAGCGGCGAATTCGACGTCATGGGTGGCCACCACCACGGCGTGACCGGCGGCGGACAATCTGCCCAGCACCCCGGCGAGGTGGTGCTTGGCGGTGTAGTCCAGGCCCCGGGTCGGCTCGTCGAGCATCAGCACCGGGGCGGCCGCCGTTAACTGGATGGCGAGCACCAGAGCCAGTCGCTCGCCCTCCGACAGATCAGACGGATGTCGCCGCCCGGGGATCCCGGCCAGCACCCCGTCGAGAAGACGGCGGCATGTTCCCGTGGGGGCGGTCGATTCGGCATCGGCGGCGGCACACTCCTCGTCCACGGTGTCGGCGTAGAGGAGGTCGGTCGGGTTGTGCGGCACCAGGGCCACCAGCCGGCGGGCCTCGCTAGGACTCACCGCGGCCGGATCAACCCGGTCGACGGCGACCGACCCTCGGGACCGTCGACCGGACCCTTGCAGCGCCCAGAGCAGCGAGGTCTTGCCGGAGCCGTTGCGGCCCATCACCGCCACCACCTCACCGGAGGCGATGTCCAGGTCGA
>JACDBE010000052.1 GCA_013695075.1 Acidimicrobiia bacterium | reverse complement strand
ACGCTGATCTCCACCACCAGGTGATCGTCGGGCACCGAGCCGGCAACGGCGTCGCCCCACTCCACCATGAGCACCCCGTCGGCGGCCATGGTGAGCAGGTCGAGGTCGTCCCACTCCCCGGTGGAGTCGATGCGGTAGACGTCGGCGTGGTGCAGGGGCAGGAACCCGGCGTAGCTGCGCACGATGACGAAAGTGGGGCTGGTCACCGGGACGTCCACCCCCAGCCCGTCGGCGACGCCGGCGGCCACCAAGGTCTTCCCCGCTCCCAGCGGGCCTGCCAGCAGGACCACGTCGCCGGGGCGGAGCAGCCCCGCCAACCGGCGACCCAACGCCTGGGTCTCGGAGGGCAGCCCCGTGGTGACGACCACGCCGGCCGGATCGGATGATGGGAACGAGGTCATGCTGCGGTCCTGCTGCCTGGCCGGTGCGGCAGGATACCGCCCGTCGGCTGTGCTATCGGCTCTCCGGCTGACGCCTCATAGCGGTGCGGTTGGGGGCCCCAGCCCCAACCACCGGAGCTGCGCGATTCGCGCGGCTCCTTCAGGGTCACTCGAACAGATCGAGCTGGGTGGAGGCGACCTGCGGTGGGGAGGCGGGGCCGATCCCTGGGTAGGTGCCGTCGATGAGCCTGCGGACGATCGCCAGGTCGAAGCGCATCTCCTCCAGCACCCGGGCGCTCCCCCGCAGCGCCGCGGCGGGATGGTAGGTGGGAACCAGGTGGCGACCCCCCCACCACTCGTAGGGGCGCCCCCGCAGCCGGGTGATGCCCAGCTCGGTGCGCAGCAGCAACTTGGTGGCGAAGTTGCCCAGGGTGAGCATCACCGCCGGGTCGACCAGCTCGATCTGGCGCCGCAGGTAGCCCTTGCAGGCGTCGATCTCGTCGGCGAGGGGGTCACGGTTGCCGGGAGGACGGCACTTCACCACGTTGGCGATGTAGACCCCGGCCTCCCTGGTGAGCCCGATCTCGTCGAGGAGCTCGTCGAGCAGCCGGCCCGACGGACCCACGAACGGCAGCCCCTGCTCGTCCTCGCGCTGGCCCGGACCCTCCCCGACAACCATCAGGGAGGCGTCGGGATCCCCGGAACCGAACACTACTTGGGTGCGCCCGGTGGCCAACCGGCAGGCGACGCACACCGACGCCTCGGTGCCGAGGACGGCCAGGGCCCGAGCCCGCTCGTCGGCATCCACCGGCTGGCTCATCGGCCCGCCGACCCGCTCGCCCGCACCGCCGCCTCGATGGCGCGCCCGGTGGCCTCGAACACCGCCTCGGCGATAGCGTCGACATCGCCCACCCGATCGCCGCAGGCAACCGCGAACACGGCGTCGCCGTCGAAGCGGGTGTGGGCCGGACGCAGGCAGGCACCAAGGGCGTCGTGGCTGCGCACGGTGGCCCGGGACAGCTCGGCGCGGGTCAGGGCGGCGTCGATGGCGATCGCCACCAGCGTGGTCTGCTCCATGACCGCCGGGCGCGCCACCGGGGCCTGGGAGGGGATGTGGGAACCCCCGGTGAGCGGTTCGCCGCTGAGGGTGAAGGCGTCGCCGACGGCGTTGACCACCACCAGGGCGCCGACGGTGACGTCGCCGACGGCCACCGCCGCCGACCCGACACCGCCGTCGACCCGCGCCTCCGGTCCCCGCCATCCGGCCACCGAGGCGCCGGTGCCGGCCCCCACCCGGCCCATCGCCACCGGCCCGCCGGAGCGGCCGTCGTAGGCGGCGGCACCCTGGTCGGGACCGGGCCTCACCGCCGGGTCCCCCACCGCCAAGTCGTACACTACGGCGGCGGGGACGATGGGGACCCGACCCACCAGGGTGGGGTGACCCCTGCCGTCGGCCTCCAGCCGGCGTACCACGCCGTCGGCCGCCGCCAACCCGAAGGCCGATCCGCCGGCGAACACCAGCGCCTGGATGGTCTCCACCCGCATGCCGTGGCCGAGGACGGCAGTCTCCCTGCTGCCCGGAGCCCCGCCCCGCACCTCGACGGCGGCCACGTTGGGTTCGGGGAAGCTGATGACGGTGACCCCGGTACGGGCCACGGCATCGCTCCAGTGGCCCACCTCCACCCCGGCCACCGAGGTGAGGGTCCCGCCGTCAATCACGGCACCACCACGACACCACAAGGTGGTGCGGTCCGGTGGACATCGGTCGAAGGCACGACGGGGCCGAGGCTAACGGGTCGCCCGCCACCCGGGCTCCTCGGCGGTCGCCGCCAGGTAACGCCTGGGGAGCCGGGGACCGAAGCGGCACACGATCTCGTAGTTGACCGTTCCCAGGTGACCGGCCCACTCCTCGGCGGTGATCCGCTCGGCACCCTGGGCTCCCAGCAGCACCACCTCGTCGCCGGGAACCACCGGGTGGTCACCGACGTCGACCACCACCTGGTCCATGGTCACCGTTCCCGCCAGCGGGTGGCGGCGTCCCCGCACCAGTACCTCGCCGCCGATGGCGGACAGCCGCCTGGCGACACCGTCGGCGTACCCGATGGGGACGGTGGCCACGGTGGCCGCCGCCGGCAGCGGCCGGCGCCTGCCATACGACGGTCGCTCCCCGGCCGCCAGACGGCGGACCATGGTGACGTGGGAGACCACCCGCATCGCCGGCCGCAGCTCGAGGGAGGGGGCCGTCGCCGGGTCGGGCCGCATCCCGTAGATGCCCAGCCCGGCGCGCACCAGATCGAAGCGGGCGTCGCCGCGTCCCAGTGCCCCGGCGGTGTTGGCGGCGTGAACCAGCCGGGGGTGGTGACCGGCGGCGGCGAGGGCATCCAGCGTGGTGCGCAGCAGACCCAGTTGG
>JACDBE010000037.1 GCA_013695075.1 Acidimicrobiia bacterium | reverse complement strand
CGCTCCACCGACTCGCCCGGGCGAAACGACGGCAACCAGCCGTCGGCCGCTCGTGCGGTCAGCTCCAGTTCGCGTGGCCCGGTCAAGGGCCCCCACATTCGGGATTACCACGGCTGCACCCCTCTCCACCGATGTCCCGCGGGGAGGGGTGCTGTCGTCAGTCGGGTCGGTCAGGCGAGCTGGCCGCGTATCGCTCCGTCGGGGTATTCCACCGTGTGGACGTCGAGGTAGAAGCCGGCGGGGTTCCGCAGGATCTCCCGCAGCACGTCGCGCTCGACGTCGACGCAGCTCTCGGGCCCGGGAAAGTCGATCACGATGGGTCCGTTGGTGCCAGCATCACCATCATGGATGTGACCCGCCGAGCGCCATCTGTGACGCTATGCGAGACGGCGACACAATGTTGCGAGCGGCCGAGGCGGCGATGTCCGGGGTCTTCCGGAAGGACGCCCTGCGGGAAGTCATCCGGCAGGGCATGCAGCTGGCTGCGGCTGACTCTGGCACCGCAGCGGAACTCCAAAAGGCTCGTGATGAACTGCGGCGGCTCGCCGCTGAAGCGCCAGAAGATTTCGGCCCAATCATAATTGTCCCCGTCCTAGCTGGAATCGGCTTGGCCGTCGTCTACGGCCTAGCCACGCGAGGTGAGTTCCACATCAGCCTCCACTAGGTTCAGTTCGGGGTCGCTTCAATGAGCATCAGGCAACCCCGCTTCACTGCGGGCGCTCGCGGTGAGCCGCTTGACGGCTCTCAATTCAGGGATCGTGCGGTCGTCGTTCCGGGCGCCGAAGGGCAGCAGGTGCTGGACCGTTTGCGGCGCTGGGCCGCGGAGGTGGGTGAGCTGGCGCACCAGCCGCACCGCCTGAGCCTTCTCCCCATCCGTGTACCGACGCGTGGTTGGCTTCCCTGGTGTCTTTTTTGTAGCCATGACTCCAACCTCGTTTCCAGGGCCAGGCGGCTCCAAGAATCCCAGGGTGGTTCAAGTACCCGAACGAGCTGCGTTAGCGGGCGGAGGTTCCGGAACCTGTTCGATTCTGGTGTCATCTTGGGCCGGGTGGAGAGGGCGGCGTCGGTGGGAAGCAGCAGGTTGGAACCGGGGGCGACTCGTTCGGTGGTGGGGTAAATGAGCCGCTCGTCGAAGGCGGGGTCCCAGGTTGAGGTGGCGGAGGTGCGCGTCGGCGTGCCTCGTCACCCAGCGGTGCGACCTCACCGACTGGGGCCCCTTGGGAATCGGTTCGATTTGCGATACGCTGGCCCGGGAGCAGGCGCTCATGGCGCAACAAGAGGAGGCAGGCGATGGAGATGCCAGCGGAGTGGTCTTTCGGAGCGACCATCCCGGCCAAGGACCTGGAGGGCACGAGGAGGTTCTACGAAGACGTCCTCGAGTGTGAGATGGTTCGGGAGAGCTCGGCAGGGATCACATACCGGTCCGGGGACTCGTACTTCGATCTCTACCCGACCCAGTTCGCAGGCACCGCCCAACACACTATCGGCGCGTTCATCGTCAATGATGTCGAGGCGGCGGTGGCGGATCTGCGGGCCAAGGGCGTGAGGTTCGAGCAGTACGACATGCCCGGTCTCAAAACCGACGCCAACGGCATCGCCGAGCTGGAAGGGGAGAGGGGAGCCTGGTTCAAGGACCCAGAGGGCAACATCCTGGCCCTGGGCCAGCGCACGGAGGTATAAGCTCCTCCCAAACGCCTAAAGAGCTGGACACTTCCAGTTCGAGTGACATGGGTCCCGAGAGGTAGCTCCCGCCTTCACGCGGGCATCTCCCGAAGCGGGTGCCGACACCTACCCCACCTTGACCCGCACCCGGTATTGACAGAGGGGCGCTACAAGGATGCGCCGGGGTGGCCACACCGTAGGAATGGCACCCGGTGGGTGTTCCTGTCTTTCACCTTCCGCGAAATGTCGGAGGAGCGTATGGCCGCTCGGCGGTGGCCGCCGAGGACCGTGACGATCACTGGCCTGGTGGGAACCCGGCTGGGGCCAGCCCTCGGACCGGCTCCGGCACCGCAGGTACTCTGCGTTGCAGCCGGACGACGACCGACATTGGAGTCGCCGGTGCCCGAACATCTTTCACTTCTGCAACCCTGGAAAGGCAGAATCTCCGGCGAGGAACGGTGTCATCCTTACGGTCGCCGTCGTCGACCCGACAACGGACTCCAATGACCGGGCGAGCGACTACAGGTCTAGTAGGTGACGACCCGGTCGGCTTCCATGATGAGCTCGACGAGGCGGTCGGGTGGGACGAATTCAACCGCCTTGTCGCCCACCGCCGCCGCGTCGACAGCACGCGCCTTGCTCGACATACCGGAGGCGTAGATCCGCCCACCGGCTTCGGCAAGGGCGGTGTGATGTTCGCGCACGCTCCCGGTCCCGATGCCGTAGGCGGCGTCCATCACGGAATCGTGGAGGACGGTGACGGCGTCACCTGCAAGGAACAGGCTCACCTCATGTCCTCCAGCGGCCGCCGTCCTCGCCACCAAAAAGGCGAGCGCGACGCGGGTGGGATCTTGAGGACCGGTCACCAGGTGGATGAGGAGCCTGCTCACCGAGACACCTCGAGGGTAGGGAGCGAACGTCGCGGGATCATAGCTGGCCGAGCCCGTCCACGGGGCCTCTTCGTCTCTCTCCCGGCTCAACTCTTCCGGTGGCGGTAGCTGGGCGGGTGCACGAGGGTCGGGGGCGGAGTGTGCCCCCTTGTGCCGAACCACGAGCCAGGTGGGGTCAGATCACGGGATACGAAGCGCAACGGGGAGAGGTATGGGTCCGCGCGCGATCTACTTGCGCGGCTGGTCGGGTCTGATGGTGTGTAGTTCCAGTCGCCGTGCCAGTGGTGGAGGGTGAGGGGGACGGCGGCGAGTTGCCGGTCGGTGATCTTAACGCCTCGCGGGTAGGAGCCCTGTCGCAGGCGGCTCGGATCTTGAGGCCGGACTCGGTGGTGTTCGCGGCGCATGGTCCCCAAACGACACCACCTCCGCTGCCGGGTGATCTCAAGACCGGGTTGACGCGACTCAAGCTCGCCTCCATCCGCCCCACCGCCCCCGACATCCTGCTCACCGCCCGCACCCAACGGTGGGCACCCGAGGAAGCCCTGCGGGTCCTGGTCGAGCTCGAGATCGCCGCCCATGACGAGTCGACTGCCGGAACCGGATGACGGCCGCCCGGTTCCCCGTCGACCCTCGACGAGTTCAACCTCACCGAATCATCGATCCCCAAAGCCACCCACGACTACCTGATCACCCTCGACTGGATCAACCGAGCCGACAACCTCTGTCTCGTCGGACCCGCCGGCACCGGCAAGATCCACTACCTGATCGCCCTAGGCCGTGCCGCCGTCGAGGCCGGCCACCGAGTCCGCTACTTCACCGCCATTGACCTCGTCGAACCTCTGGCGGGCCGTCGCCGACAACACCGTCGGCAAAGCCATCGAATCCGTGTGCCGCAACCAAGTGGTCATCATCGGCGAGATCGGCTTCGCGCCCCTCGACCACACCGGCTGCCAGCTCCTGTTCCGCCTCGTCGCCGCCGCCTACGAGAAACGCTCCCTGGCCATCGCCTCACACTCACCGTTCGAGAACTGGGGCCGGTTCCTCCCCGACCAACCCACCGCCTGTCCCTCCTCGACCGGCTCTGCCACCACGCCCACATCATCACCACCACCGGACACAGCGCCGGCTCACCCACCGCACCAACCCAGGAGGTGACACCTAGACCCGAGGACTTTCCATGGCCACCAGCGAGGACCGCCGATGGCCACAAGCGAGGACAACAAGATGGCCCTTGACACGAGCGGAGGCGATAGTGCTGTGCCGATCGATGAGTTCGTGGGCGCACCGCCGTCTGTAGTACCGGCGACGCCGCTCGGGCGGGTCCCACGGTGAATGGAGGTATGGCATGAGCAAGGTCGTGTGCAACATCTCGATTTCGGCGGACGGCTTCTCGGCCGGCAACAACCAAACGGAGGAGCGCCCTTTCGGCGAAGCCAACGAGTCGATACTCCATTCCTGGATGTTCGACACGCCGGAGGAGAACCAAGCGGAGCTCGACACGATGACGGACGCCAAGGCGTTCATCATGGGCCGCAACATGTTCGGCCCGATCCGTAGCGAGTGGAGCGGTGACTGGAAGGGCTGGTGGGGGCCAGAGCCCCCCTTCCACGCCCCCGTGTTCGTGCTCACCCACTACCAGCGCGAGCCGCTGGTCATGGACGGTGGCACAACGTTCCACTTCGTCACCGACGGCATCGAAGCTGCGATGGAGCAGGCGAGGGCCGTGCCGGGCGACGCCAACATCGCCATCGCCGGCGGTGCCTCGACGGTCAACCAGTACCTGGCGGCCGGACTGCTCGACGAGCTGCGTCTACACATCACCCCGTTCACCCTGGGCGCCGGCACCCGCATCTTCGATGGCGTTCCACCCCTGACGCTCGAGCAGATCTCGTCACGCGCAGCCACGCAGGTCACGCACGTGGCCTACCGCGTCGTCCGTTGACCAACGCCGGTGGACACCCCGGACGCGTAGAGCTGATGGGTCAAAATCTCGAACCAGACGTGCGGAAAGCGGGGCTTGCGGTCGCTGTTGCACAGAACACGCGTTCGGTATCCTCCAGTGGCGATGTGCGACCTCGTAGAGCGTTCACTGGGCTGCGGCCGAGTGCGGCACGGGCGCTGCTGACCGCGAGCAGATCAGTGAGCTGGCTGGCATCACGGCCGAGCTGATCGAGAACGGAAGCGCATCAGCAAGCTGTTGGTTTCAGCGAACAAGGCGGTGTCCCGGCATCCGAGCGTGCGGTGGCCCAGCTGGAAACCGTCGGGCTGGTGGCGCGTTCTGCGGCCGAAGCCGACGGGCGCGGCGTCGAGGTGTCGATCACCGCCCAGGGGCTGACCACCTTCAAGTCCGCCCAGGTCAGCCATCTCGCCGGCCTGGACCAGCGGCTCTTCTCCCGGCTCACTGCGGCGGAGGTCCGTCAGCTGGGGACCATCACCGCCAAGATCCTCGACGGCTGCGGGATCCCGCTACCGAGATAGTCCGGCCAACAAGAAGGGAGCGCACATGAACCGTCTGCTGTGGGTGTTGCAGGTCGTGTTCGGGGTCTACTTCATAGCCGTGGGGGTGGTGCACTTCCTCGTCCCCGAGGGGCTACCCGGGCCGATGGAGTGGATGTACGAGCTGTCTGACCCGCTGCACATCGTTGCCGGGGTCGCCGAGATCCTCGGCGGTATGGGTCTCATCCTTCCCGGGTTGACCGGTGTCCACCCCCACCTCACCGTCCTGGCCGCCGCCGGGCTGGTCATCATGATGCTGGGTGCCGCCGTGTGGCATCTGAGCCGCGGCGAGGCCGCCAACATCGCCCTCAACCTGGTCAACGCTGCCGTGCTGGGGTTCATCGCCTATGGACGGTGGCGGCTCAGCCCGCTGGACGGTCGACAGTCGGTGGCCGATCCCCGAGCCGGGGTGGCGCCCCGCTGACCTGTTCGATGCCCTGGTGACATCCGCTCAGCGGCCGATGTCCTCCAGCCGGGTGCTGGCCGGCAGTGCCGGGGGCACCACCGGCTGGCCGCGGTATGCCCGCGCCAGCATCGAATGGAACTGGTACAAGGTGCTCTCCCACGGGCTCAGCGGTCCCGGGGCGAAGCCGCGGTTGGCGGCGCCGCGCTGCACATGCTCGCAGGCGTTCCGGTCCTCGCCGTTGGTGATGTCCCAGAAGTCCACGGCGTACGCAGGGTCGAAACCGGGGCGCTGCAATGACTCGGCGGCGAACAGCCAGTCGCACTCGATGAAGGTGCGTTCGGGCCCGACGGGGACGATGCGATGGGTCATCACATAGTCGGGGTGGGCGCTGATCAGCAGGTTGGGCCACAGCCCGACGTAGAGCACGGTGCGGGCCCGGTCGGCGTCGAGCCGGCGGAAGGTGCGCCCCTCCGATGCCCCGGTGAGCGACATGGTGACTGCATGGTCCTTCAGCTGCATTACCCCACCGCACCACAGCCCGGTGGGGGCCAGGTCACGACCGGAATCCGGCGGCGAGACCGTACACAGCTCGGGGTGGATGGTGGTGCAGTGGTAGCACTCGTGGTAGTTCTCCACCACCAGCTTCCAGTTGGCGGCGATGTCGTAGCCGTGGGAAGCGACCCTCACCAACCGCTCCGGCTCGTACGGAGCCAGCAGTACGGCCAGGTTGCCGAACGTCTCCGGCAGCGGCGCCGCCCGCCCGGAGAGGTCGACGAAAAGCCATCCCAGCCAGTCGCCGGCGGCGATGGAGGCCAGCGGCCAATCGGCGGGGTCGAAGTCGACGGTCTGGGTCATGGAGGGCGCCGAACGCAGCGAGCCGTCGAGTCGGTACGACCAGGAGTGATACGGGCACCGGATCAGTCGGGCGTCGCGCGGCGGTCCCACCTCGACCAGGGTGTGGCCCCGATGGCGGCACACGTTGGAAAAGGCGCCCACAGTGCCGTCGCCGCCGCGGGCCAGCAGCAGGGACTCCGCTCCGTGGTCGATGCCGCGCACCTGCCCCCGCGCCACCAGGTCTTCGGTGCGTCCAACACACACCCACCCGCCGCCGAACAGCTCGGCCTGCTCCCAGGCAAAGAGTTCGGCGGACCGGTAAGCGGCGGCGGGCAGGCTGCGGCTGGATCCGAACGGGCGCTGCAGGTCGGCGACGTGCCGCTGGTCGATTGGTGCCGGCAGACCCATGTGGCGCCTCCCCGGGAAGCCGGCATCGTAGGTCCCCGACGAATTCTTAGGACCGAAACGCGCCGCTGGCGGCGAGTTTCGGTCCTAAGAATGAGGTCGGGGGCGACCGGGTACGCTGCATGCAATGGTCCCCACCCGTACCGAGACCGCTGCCGACCCCGTGGTTCGCCGGCTGGCATCGGCGGTGCTGGTCTTCACGGTGGCCGTGATCCTGGGGGGATCGGTGGTACGCGCCACCGAATCCGGAGCCGGCTGCGGCGACCAGTGGCCCCGCTGCGAGGGGCACATCATCCCGTGGTCGGCGGACGGGTCCACCGCCATCGAGTTCACCCACCGGGCGATGACCGCAATGTTGGGGGTGCTGATGATCGCCCTGGTGGTCACCGTGGTGCGCCGTACCGCGGCTGCGGCGCCCATCCGGCATGCCCTGGGCTACGCCGCCGCCTTCTTCGTCGCCGAGGTCGCCATCGGGGCGTTGCTAGTGGTGTTTGGCTGGGTGGAGGACGACGCCTCGCTGGGCCGGGTCATCGCCCTCACCGTGCACCTGATCAACACCTTCATGCTGCTGGGGGCGCTCACCATGGTGGTGTGGCTGGCACGAGGTGGGCACCCACCGCAGCTCGACACCACTCGGCTCGCCCACCGGCTGGTGCTCGCCGGGGCGTTGGTGCTGCTGGTGGTGTCGGCCAGCGGCGCCCTCAACGCCCTGGCGGACACGCTCTACCCGGTCAACCTGGTGACCACAGGTGACGGCTCACCGACGCACTTCCTGGCGCGGCTGCGGGTGCTCCACCCGCTGGTGGCGGTAGCCGGCGGGACCGCGGTGTTCGTGCTCGCCGGACGGCTCGCCACCAACAGCACCGCCGGCATCACCCGCGGGCTGCGCGCCGTGGTGCTCGGCCAGTTCGCCATGGGGGTGATCAACATCACCCTGCTCACCCCGGTGGAGACCCAGGTGCTGCACCTGCTGCTGGCCGACGTCCTGTGGATCCTGTGGGTGCTGCTGGCCGCCGCGGTCACCGCCATGCCGGTAGCGGAACCGGCATGAGCCAGGTCCGGGTCACCGACCCCCGCACCGTCGCCTCGACCTCCGACCGTCTCAAGGCTTACCTGGAGCTGACCAAACCCCGCATCATCGAGTTGCTATTGATCACCACCGTGCCCGCCATGGTGGTGGCAGCCGGCGGTTGGCCCGGCACCGGTCGGGTTCTGGCCACCTTGGTGGGGGGAACTCTGTCGGCGGCAGGCGCCAACACCATCAACCAGGTGCTCGATAGCGACATCGACCGGGTGATGCGACGCACCCGCCGCCGCCCCCTCCCCACCGGCCGCATCGACCCCGCACCAGCGCTGGTGTTTGGGGTGACCCTGGGTGTGCTCGGGTTCGCCTGGCTGTGGGCGGCCTCCAACCTGCTCGCCGCCATCATCAGCACCGTCGGCTTGCTGTTCTACGTGGTGGTATACACGGCGTATCTCAAGCGCAGTTCGATCCAGAACATCGTGATCGGTGGCGCCGCCGGGGCCGTGCCTCCCCTGGTCGGCTGGGCTGCCGTGACCGGAACGCTAGGCCTACAGGCATGGATCATGTTCGCCATCGTGTTCTTCTGGACGCCACCGCACTTCTGGGCGCTGTCGCTGCGCTACCGACAGGACTACGCCTCCGCTGCGGTGCCCATGCTGCCGGTGGTCGTCGGGGTGGAAGCCACCTTGGAGCACATCGTCCGCTACAGCGTGCTGGTGGTGGGCGTGTCGCTCCTGCCCTACGGCGTCGGCGCCGCGGGCGTCCTCTACCTCATCGTGGTGGCCATCCTGGGCGTGGGGCTGGTGGCGGCCGCCCTCCGACTCCGCCGCCAGCCGGCCGAGGCGATGCGGTTCTTCGGCTGGACCAACATGTACCTCGCCGGCGTGTTCCTGGCGATGGCGGCCGACGTGCTGTTGAGCACGTGAACTCGATGACGCTCGTGCTGGTGGTAGCAACGGTGCTGGTGGTGGCGGCCGCCACCTTGGTGGCGAGGGTCGATGTGGCGGACGCCAGTCGCTCCCGGGTGCGGGTGGTCGCCGAGGCGCTGGTTCCGCTGGCCGGTGTCGCCGTCCTGCTGTGGTTCGTCTGGGCGGCTGCGGTCTGACTAGATCTAATGCCGTTGGTGGGAGCAGGCTACCTCAGCGCTTGGCCGTGAGGTCGTTGAGGATCTGCTGGCTGGCAAGCCGTCCCGGTGCCCCCATCACGCAGCCGCCGGGGTGGGTACCCGAACCGCACTGGTAGTAGCCCACGATGGGGGTGCGGTACTGGTTCCAGCCCGGGGCCGGACGGAAGAAGAACATCTGGGGGGCGAGGAACTCGCCGGCGAAGATGTTGCCCTCGGACAGCCCCACCACCCGTTCGATGTCGAGCGGGGTCACCACCTCGCGATGGATGACCAGATCGCCGAATCCGGGGAAGAAGGACTCCAACGTCGCCTGCACGGTGTCGCCGAACCCCTGCCGTTCGGTGTCCCAGTCGCTCGCTCTCAGGTGGTACGGGGCGTACTGGACGAAGCACGACATGACGTGCTTGCCCGGGGGCGCCATGTCGGCGTCGATCGTCGACTGGATCGCCATGTCGATGTAGGGGTTCTGGCTGTACCAGCCGTACTTCGCGTCGTCAAAG
>JACDBE010000384.1 GCA_013695075.1 Acidimicrobiia bacterium | reverse complement strand
GCACCCGCAGGTGCCCGGAGGTGACCGGCGACACGGCACCGATCATGCGCATTGTCGACGACTTACCGGCGCCGTTGGGGCCGAGAAACCCGAACGCCTCCCCTTGGCGCACCTCGAAGTCGATGGCGTCGACGGCGACGGAGTCGTCGAAGTGCTTGCTGAGACTGCTCGCCTGGACCAGGGGGGTCATCGGGTCACACTACCGGCGGGGCCAGTGCCGCCAGCCCGGCTGCAAGGCGGTGGCGCCTGGTACGGTCCCGGCCGAGATGGGTCCGCTGGTCGGCATCACGGTGATCGAACTCACCGCCATCGGACCGGTCCCGATGTGCGGGATGCTGCTCGGTGACCTGGGCGCCGCGGTCATCCGCGTCGACCGGCCCGGCGGGTCGCCCGATCCGCTGCGCAGCCCGATGGGCCGCAACCGGCGCTCGGTCGCTGTCGACCTCAAGCATCCCGACGGTGCCGCCGTGGTGCTCCGGCTGGTGACCACCGCCGACGTCCTCATCGAGGGGATGCGCTCCGGTGTCGCCGAGCGTCTCGGGGTGGGCCCCGAGCAGTGCCACGGCGTCAATCCGGGGCTGGTGTACGGGAGGATGACGGGCTGGGGGCAGGAAGGGCCGCTGGCGGCCAGTGCCGGGCACGACATCGACTACATCGCCGTCGCCGGCGCCCTCCACGCCATGGGCGAGGCGGCGTCGCCGCCGGCGCCACCGCTCAACCTGGTCGGCGACTTCGGTGGTGGGGCGCTGTACCTGGCATGTGGGGTGCTCGCCGCCCTGCTGGAACGGAACCGGTCAGGGGCGGGGCAGGTGGTCGACGCCGCCATGATCGACGGGGTGTCGTCGATGCTCACCATGTTCCACGAGCTCAGCGCCATGGAGATGTGGACCGAGCGCCGCGGCGACAACCTGCTCGACGGCGGTGCCCCCTTCTATGCAACCTACCGCACCGCCGACGGGCGGTTCGCGGCGGTGGGGGCGCTGGAGCCGCAGTTCTTCGCCGCCCTGCTCGATGGGTTGGGGCTAAAAGGCGATGTCCCCGCCCAGCACGACCGCGCCGCATGGCCGGAGATGCGGTGCCGTTTCACCGTCCGCTTCGCCCAACGCACCTTGGCGGAGTGGGTGGAGACGTTTTCCGGCACCGACGCCTGCGTGGCCCCGGTGCTGACCATGAGCGAGGCCGCCCAGCATCCCCACACCGTTGCCAGAGGCGGCTTCACCGACGTAGGGGGGGTGCGCCAGCCGGCACCGGCACCGCGGTTCTCCCGGTCCCGGCCGGAGCCGCCGACGGCGCCGGTGGCCCCAGGCACCGACACCGGTGCGGTGCTCGCCACAGCCGGCTTCACCACCGCCGAGATCGCCGCGTTACGCGCCGCCGGCACCGTCGCCTGACCACCGTGCGATCCCGGTCAGGCCTACGCTCATCGGGCTAGCCTTCGGCAGAGGACAGTCGTCGCGAGCAAGGGAGCCCCCCCGATGCCCACACGTCTCAACCCGTACATCAGCTTCGACGGCAACGCCCGCGAGGCCATGGAGTTCTACGAGGGGGTGTTCGGCGGCACGTTGTCGCTCAACACCTTCGGCGAGTACGGGGCTGCGGACGCCCCCGAAGCCGACAAGATCATGCACGGCATGGTGGAGACCGGTACCGGCATGACCCTGATGGGCGCCGACACTCCTCCCGGCATGCCATACAACCCTGGGGACAACATGGCGGTGAGCCTCAGCGGCGACGACGCCGGCGAGTTGCGCGGATACTGGGAGAAGCTCTCCGAGGCAGGCAACGTCACCATGCCGCTGGAGAAACAGATGTGGGGCGACGAGTTCGGCATGTGCGTCGACAGGTTCGGTGTGGCGTGGATGGTCAACATCGCCCAGGCGGAGAGCTGATCCCGACCCTGCTTCTCAGTCGAACACGTCGGCGTCGGCGAGGAAGGGGGCGCGCCGATCCTTGGCTGACAGCTGCGGCTGGGGCGCGGCACCGTCGGTGAGGTTGCCGGCCAGCGGCCAGACGATGGCGATGTCGACATCGTCCCAGCGGATGGAGCGGTCGCTGGAGGCGTGGTAGAAGGCGGTGGTCTTGTAGAGCAGCTCGGCATCGGTGAGGGCGACAAAGCCGTGCGCGAAGCCGGGCGGCACCCACAGCTGCAGCCGGTTGTGGGCGCTCAGCTCCACTCCGGCCCACCGCCCGAACGTCGGTGACGACCGGCGGATATCGACGGCAACGTCGTATACCGCACCCACCACCACCCGGAGCAGCTTGCCCTGGGCATGAGGCGGTAGCTGGTAGTGCAGGCCGCGCAGCACCCCGGGGGCCGATCGGGAGTGGTTGTCCTGGACGAAGTCGGTCTCGATTCCGGTGGCCTCGGCGAACGCTTGGGCGTTCCACGACTCGTAGAAGAACCCCCGATCGTCGCCGTGGACGGTCGGTTCCAGCACCAGGACGCCGGGGAGCCCGGTCTCGGTCACCTTCACGGCGTCATCTCCGGGTGGCCACCCGGCTCGACATCGTGCGGTATGGCTCGCTGACCTCGACGGCGACCTCCACGAACCGCTCGGTGGCGGGAGCCAGGGTGCGTCCGGCGACGCTGGCGATGCCGACCGGCCGCGGCGGGATGGCCGGCTCGATGGGGCGGACCACCACCTCGGGATCGTCGGTGTCGACGGCGAGCAACGGCATCACCGCCGCACCCAGTCCGCTGCGCACCATCGCCTGCAGCGCAGCGTTGTCGCCGGAGCGGAACACGTACCGGGGCTCGACTCCGATGGCGGCGAGGCCCTTGTCGATGAGCAGCTGGCAGCTCGACGTCTGCTCGCCTATGAGGGGGAGGTGGCGCAGCTCCTCGGCCGACATGGGACCGGTCGACTGCGGCGTGTCCGCCGTGGCGGTGATGGCGACGAAGGGGTCGAGGAACAGGTCGGTGATGTGGAGCCGTCGATCCTCGACGTCCTGGACCATGAAGGTGAGGTCGAGGGAGCCGGCCACCAGCCGGTCGATCAACTCCAGCTGCTCGTCGGTTTCGTACAGCCCGATCTCTACGTCGGGCCGCTCGGCCCGCATCGCCTTGACCACGGCGGGGAGGATCCGCACGGACACGCTTTGGAAGGTGCCGACGGTGACGTAGCCGGCACTGCCGGCCCGCAGCCTGGCCAGGTCTTCGCCGGCGGTGCGGATCCTGCCCAGGATGGCCTCGGCATGGCCCAGTACGAGGACCCCGGTCGGGGTGAGCTCGACCCGCCGGGGGCCCCCGGGTCGGTCGAACACCGGTGCGCCCACGGCGCGTTCCAGGGCGGCGATCTGCTGGCTGACGGCGGACTGGGTGAACCCCAGCCTGGTGGCGGCCCGACCGAAGGAGCCCTCTTCGGCTACCGCCTGCAGGGCGGCCAGATGGCGGATTTCAAGATCTTGCAACATAAGAGCAGCTTATCACATCCACCAGAAGACATCGTTGGACGTGATAGAGCGGGTGGCGTACCTTGAGTCCAGAAGAGCAGAGAAAGGAGCCCAAGATCATGTTCGACCAACTCGCCAGGAGCATCTCGGTCAGCGGCATCGGCCAGTTGGAGGACGAGGTCGACGCCTTCGTCAAGCGGGCAGTACGCCAAGGCGCCCCGCCCGTTCTGGTGTCGGTGGTCAGCGACCGCTCCAGCCCCGAGGTGGCCCGGGAGCGGGCCTTCGGGCGGCTGGCAACGTTCCTCGCTCGCCACGACCGACCGGCCGAGCGTCCCGCCGCCTGACCGCGGAGCCCTCCCGCCGGGCGTAACCTTCGCCGCCCCATCCGGAGGCTCCATGGAGTTCGGTCTCGTCCTTTCCCAGTTCACCGACCGGTGGGACCACGTCGTTGGTGACGCTCATGCCGCCGAGGCGGCCGGGCTCGACAGCGTGTGGTTGGTCGACCACCTGCTGTCGACCATGGACCCCCAGGGCCCGGTGTTCGAGGGCTGGGTGGGGCTGGCCGCCATCGCCGGTGCC
>JACDBE010000362.1 GCA_013695075.1 Acidimicrobiia bacterium | reverse complement strand
GTCGCACACCTGGAGCACCTCGGTGAGGCGATGGGAGATGAACAGCACCGAGCGACCCCTCGCCCGCCACTCCCGCATCACGGTGAATACGTGCTCCGCCTGGTCGGCGGACAGGGCGGCGGTCTTGAGTAGGGTCGCTGGCGAGTCAGCCTGGCGTTGAGCGAGCGTGATCGGCGTGGATGGCGGGACCGCACCAAGAGCCGTTCCGGGGATCGACCGTAGGATCACGACATGTCGGGACCAAGGGTGAGCCGGCTCCTCGGCATCGACTTCGGGGGCACCAACGTCAAGGCGGTAGTGGTCGAGGACCGTCCGGGTGCCGACCCGACCGTGGTCGGGTCGGGCGCGGTCCCCACCCGGGCCGACGAGGGGCCGGCAGTGGTGATCGAGCAGATCATCGCCGCTGGTCGGTCGTTGTTGGCGCGCCACGGTCCTGTCGATGCCGCCGGGCTGGGGACCCCTGGTGCCTTCGATCCCGCTGAGGGCACCATCGTGATGTTCCCCAACTTCCCCGGCGATTGGGTGAACCGTCCCCTGCGCCAACCGGTGGCGGAGGCGCTGGGGCTCCCGGTGACGATGATCAACGACGCCAGGGCCCTCACCCTGGCCGAGGGCACCATCGGGGCAGGCAAGGGATGCGGCACCATCGTCTGCCTCACCCTGGGCACCGGGATCGGCGGCGGGGTGATGATCGACGGCAAGCTGGTGCTGGGCGCCGAGGGGAGGGCCGGCGAGGTCGGTCACCAGATCATCGAGCCCGATGGGCCGCAGTGCGGCTGCGGCAACCGGGGATGCGTCGAGGCACTGACCAAGGCCGATGTGCTCGCCAGTCTCGCCGGCAGGGAGACGGTGGAGGAGGTCTACCGTGCGGCTGCCCAGGGCGATCCGCGATCGATCGACGCCATCGAGCGGGTGGCGTCCTACCTGGGGATCGCCCTGGCCAACATGGTCACCGTGCTCGGCCCCGATCGCATCATCATCGGCGGCGGCATCATGAGCAGCGGCGAGCAGGTGCTAGGCCCGATCCGAAGGGCGGTGTCGCGCCGGGTGACCTGGGTCCCCCCCGAAACGGTGTCGATCGTCCCCGCCGAATTGGGAACCATGGGAGGAGCCATCGGCGCCGCCCTGGCCGCCCGAGGCTGACGCCAGCATCCCTCCCCGCCTCCTCGGCTTGTCTCCCGCTTCTGTTTCCCCTCCTTCGTGAGGGGTGGCTGCGGAGCAGCCGGGGAGGGAGGTCCGTTCGAGCGGCGGACGCGTTTCCGACCCCTCCCCGCCTCGCTGCGCTTGGCACCCTTCCCAAAGGGAGGGGAAACGAACGAGAGAGGAGAAACGGTCCGGTGTTGCGGCGAACCAGGTGTCACCGCGCTGCGTTGGTGTCGTCTCCAAGTGTCATGTGCAGACGCATGCGTACCCATTGGTCGGATGGAGTGCTCCGGCCGCGGTCTTGGGGGCGTGGGCCGTAGAGTCCGGACATGGATGACTCCAGCCCGAACAGGCAACCGTGGCCGCTGAACCTGACCGACCTGGAAGAGGCGGCCGGGTCGGTGTTGTCGCAGATGGTGTTCGACTACTACCGCGGTGGCGCCCTCGACGAGATCACCCTGCGACGCAACCGTGCGGCCTGGGAGGAGATCAGCCTGCGTTACCGGGTGCTGTGCGACGTGTCCACCCGCCGCCTGGACATCGACCTGCTGGGTAGCCACGTCACCAGCCCGGTGCTGTTCGCCCCCACCGCATTTCACCGGCTGGCCCACCCCGACGGTGAGTTGGCCACCGCCCGGGCGGCACGTGCCCTGGGCACGGTGATGGTGCTGTCGACCCTGTCGACGGTGCCCATGGAGGAGGTGTGCGCCGAACACGACCTAGTGTGGTTCCAGCTCTACGTCTACAAGGACCGGGGTCTGACCCGGGACCTGGTAGCCCGCGCCGAGGCGGCGGGTGCCAAGGCGATCGTGCTCACCGTCGATGCCCAGATGTGGGGACGGCGCGAGCGCGATGTGCGCAACCGGTTCCATCTTCCCGACGGCATCCAGGCGGTCAATGCCCTTCCCGGGGGATTTGGCGAGATGCCGGAACGGGCGGCCGAATCCGGTCTGGCAGCGTACGTCGCTGCGTTGTTCGACCTGACGCTGTCGTGGCGTGACCTGGAGTCGTTGCGCTCCCAAACCTCGCTGCCCATCGTGCTCAAGGGGATTGTCCACCCCGACGATGCCCGCCTCGCCGTCGACAGCGGGATCGATGCCGTGGTGGTGTCGAATCACGGCGGTCGCCAGCTGGACACCGCACCGGCAACGGCTGCCGCCCTTCCGGCCGTGGTCGCCGCCGTCGACGGTCGCATCCCCGTGCTGGTGGACGGCGGGATTCGCCGGGGCACCGACGTCATCAAGGCCATCGCCATGGGGGCGTCGGCGGTGCTCATCGGCCGGCCGGTGCTGTGGGGACTTGCCGTCGGCGGCGACCGCGGGATCGAGCAGGCGGTCGGTGGCATCCTGGGCGAGCTCGACGAAGCGATGGCGCTGTGTGGGGTCACGTCGCCGGGCGACATCACCTCAGATCTGCTCGGCTGATCTTCCCCGATCGGGCACCAGCACCCCCGGGTTGAGCAAGCCCCTGGAGTCGAACCGCTGCTTGAGCCGGATCAGCTCGGCGGTGTCGGCAGCTTCGGGATCGAGGCGGTGGCGCTTCATCACCCCCACCCCGTGCTCGCCGACGGCCGATCCACCCAGACCTTCGACGATGTCGAACACGATGTCGGGTTGGACGTCGGCGGTGATGTTGATGTGGGCGTTGACCACGGGGTGCCCGGTGGGGCCGGTGAGGAGGTGACCCCACAGGTAGGCGTTGGGTTCGCCGGCGAGCGTGGCCAGCGCCGCCTTCAGCTGGCCGATCGAGGCCAGGGAAAGGGAAACGTCGACCTTGGTGAGGGGAGTGCCCAGCGAGCGGACGGCGAGCGACAGGTTGTGGCGGAAGGCCCACAGCTCCTCCTGCTCGCTTGGCTGGGTGGCGACGACCGCATCGAGGTCACCGATGGCGGTCAACGCCTGGTCGTCCAGAGCGCCGGCGCCGCGCAGCTCGGCCAGCAGCAGGCATTCGGCAGTGGCAGGTGGGCGCCGTTGCAGCATCGCCGCGGTGAGTTCGATCTCGCTGCCACCCATCACCTCCAGCGCCCACAGACCGGGAAGCACCATCATCTTCCTCGCCAGCGCATCGACATCTCGATCGGCGCTCGGCACCAGCGTCACCAACCGCTGCGCTGCCGGGCGGCCGGTACGCACCGTGGCGCTGAGCACCACTGCCAGGGTGCCCTCGCTGCCGCAGACCCGGCGCCACAGGTCGGCGGCGGGATTGCCGGGGACCAGGATCGAAGGCAGGTGGGTGCCGTTGACCAGCGCCACCGCCACATCGTGGAGTTGGTCGCGGACCCTCCCAAACCGCACCGTATGGATCCCCCCGCCGTTGGTGGCCACCATCCCGCCGATGGTGGCCGAGTCACGGGCCGAGGTGTCGATGCCCACGAACTGGTTGCGCCCCGCAGCCGCCCGATGCAACCCGCTGAGCGTGGTTCCCGCTCCGGCGGTGAGCATGCCGTCGTGGCCGTCGGTCACCTCGTCGAGGCGGAGCATGCTGAGCACTACCTCCCCCGACCGGGGCACGCCGCCGCCCACCAGTCCGGTGTTGCCGCCCTGGGGCACCACCGCTACTCCCTCCTGGTAGCACTGTGCCAGGACGGTGCACACCTCCTCCGTGGTGCCTGGCCGGACCACAGCCTTCACCGCCCCGGTGAAGCGACCCGTCCAGTCGGTGACATAGCCGGTCACCAGGTCGGGATCGGTGAGCACGTGCTCATCACCCACGATGGAAGCCAACGCTTGCAGCATGAGGGGACTGTACGGTCCGGGGCGGTGCGGTGCCGCCGGCATGGCCCGGCCGTCTGCACCAGGTATGGCCCTTCAACCCGCTCCAGCGTCGGGGTCGGTGAAGCTCCAGCTGGTCGCGGTCGGCCCGTCGTTGAGGCCCGCGCCGAGGACGCCCAGCCGCCGCCTGATGTCGTCGGCTTGCTGGTACCAACCGTCGGCGCGGGCCTGCCGGCGTACCTCGACGAGCAACTCGACATACCCGGCCACCGCCGCCCTGGTCGCCTGGTTGTGGCTGTCGTCGAGCCGGGTGGCGAGGAGCCCTCGGCGGTGATGGCCCGCAGCGCCGGAACCATCGATGGGCCTAACTCTCCCGAGCCGATCACCACGATCCGGCCGCTCATCGGCGTCCTCCCCGGGGCACCATGACTGGACTGTATAGACATCGATTCGCGGCATCTGGCTGCGGGTGGCTACAGCGCCCTGGCGTACAGGACCAGGCCGCGGTGGGTGAACCCGGTGCGATCCAAGGCGGTCAGCACCCAGTCGAGGGCGGGCAGCTTGAGCTCCACCCGGTCGAGCGACCGCTCGGCGGCGAGGTCGGTGAGGGCGGTCAGCAGGTCATCGAGCTCCTCCGGGCCACCAGACACCCATCCCGACTCCAGGGTGCCCTCGTTGCCCGCCGCCAGCACCCAGCCGGCGGAGGACACCCACAGCGCCTCGGCGCGGGCAGCCCGTTCCAGGTCGTCCACCGTCAGCAACCGCCACGCCCACCCGATGTTGACCAGACCCCGGGCCGATCGACCGAGCTCGCTGGTCGACCACGCCATGAATGCCGGCGAGGCCTCCGCAGATGGCGCCAGGTCGAGGCGGTTGCGCGCCGGGCGGCGGTAGCCACCGTTGCCCGATGGGCGGGGGATCTCCGGGGCGGGACGGTGGGCCACCAACCAGCGTCCCGCCGGTCGCATCCCGATCCGCTCCACCTGGGTGATGGCGGCGTCGTTCCAGTCCTCGATGACCAGCCGGGACACGACGGCTCCCCGGCTCCGCCCCCACGACTCCAGGTTGCTGTCGATGGCCGAGGCTATGCCGCGCCGGCGCCAATCGGGGTGGACCCGGGCGGCCTGCAACCACAGCTCCCTGGGGGAGAGCATCCGAGCCATCCCCATGGCGATGGCGGCGTCGGCTCCGTCGACGGCCACCACCAACCGGCCGTTGGGATCGGCCAGCCAGGCGTCGAAGGCCCCGGCCACGTAGTCGCCCCACGAGAAGGTGGCTGCGGTGAAACCGGCGATGGCCGCCCGGTCCGAGGCAACGGCGGGGCGTAGGGTGAACGCCATCGCGGCACGATAGGGAAGCCCACTACCGAGACATCGCGGTGGTTCGGGTCCGAGCCGTTCGGTGGGTTACGGTTCCTGCGGGGTGGGGATGACCCCGGCCCACACCTGCTGGCCGCTCTCGGTTCCGGGGAAGGGAAGGGCCTGCTGGGACCAGCCGGCGACGATGACCCCAGCGGGGCCGACGGCGTGGTGGCTGAGCCCGAAACCGGGAGGCAGCGCCTCGTCTATGGGGAGCCGGACCCAGGTCGCCCCGTCGAGCGAGGCCACCACGGTGGCTTGGCTGTCGACACCACGGGCCAGGTCGCCTTCGAGCTGGACGTGGACAGCCTGCCAGGCGGCGTCGATGGCCTGCTGGTCGATCGTCACCACCACCTCACCGGCGTCGTCGGTGATGGCGATGGCGGGGCCCAGCACCAGGTCCTCCTGGGCGGCGGTGGCGAGGACGGTCCCGGCGGCGTTGGTGACGGTGTACAACCCGGACGCCGTGATGGAGACGGTGAGACCATCGACGGTGAGTTCCGCCGGTCCCAGGACGGGGTTGGAAGAGCCCGAGGCGATGATGCCGTGGGGGCCGGCGGTGATGGCGCCCAGGCTGGTGTCCGCCAGCACCGGGAAGGTGGCCCTGTCCCAGGTGATCCCATCCGTGGACCGCCACACGGCGGCGTTGCCGGCGGCGTCGTTGCCGGCGGCGTACGCTCTGCCATCGAAGCTGGCGACGACGGTCGCCAGCCCGTCGTCACCGACGTCGACCCGCTGCCAGCCGCCCTCGTCCATCCGGAACAGGGCGTTGCCGTTGCCCACCCCGAAGATCCCCAGCAGGGTGTCGCCGACGGCCGTCATCGTGCCGACCCAGCCGGGGGAAGGCCCGGTGAGGGGAAAGGGCGCCCAGCTCTCCCCACCGTCGACGGTGCGGTAGGCAACCAGGTGGTCGCCTCGCATCATGGCCACCATCTCGGCGGGGATGCCCAGCTCTTCGGCGGTGAAGCTGGCGGCGATCTCACCATCGTTACCGTAGAAATCGACGACACCGTTGGGGTTGACGTTCCACCCGGACTCCGGCGACACGTCAGCGGGGAAGAACCGCTCCATCACCTGCTGGAAGTCGCCCCAGCCGGTGCCGAACACGGTGATGGAATCGGTGGCTACGGCAACCGCCCCCAGGTTGGTGGTGACCGAGACGACCATGTCTTCGATCTCCATCGAGTCGGCGACCGGAATCTCGACCTGGTTCCAGGAGACGCCGTCTGGCGACAGCAGTACCAGCGGCCGCTCCCGCCCGGTCGCCTCGTCGAAGGAGGTGCCCACCGCCGCCCAGCCCTCCGCCCCGGTGGCGAGCTGGCCGATCCAGCCACCGGACTGTCCCAGGTCGACGCTGGCGCCGGCCTCCCAGTCGAGGCCGTTGCCCGAGGTGATGATCTGCGGCGAGGGGTTCCCCGAGGTGTGGTCCATGTAGATGGCCACATATCCGTCGTCGCCGGCGGTGAGGGCGTTGATCTCCCCGCCACCATTACCGGTGAAGGGAAGGATGGCCCGGTTCCACTCCAGCTGGGCCAGGGCGCCGCTCGACCCGAGAGTGCCGCTGGCGACGGGACCGGTGTCGATGGCATCGTCGGCGAACACGGTGTTGGCGACGAGCACGATCCCGCCGCCGAGAGCAGCCGCGGCGGCCAAAGCCCCGACGAGGGCGCCGATCCATCGCACCCGGGCGCGCCGTTTCACCGACTCCAACCGGGATAGCGGGACGACGCTGCGCTCGGCGGCGTCGAGCAGCGCCCGGTCGATGGCCTCGGGGTCGGTGGCTCC
>JACDBE010000322.1 GCA_013695075.1 Acidimicrobiia bacterium | reverse complement strand
GCGCTGCCAACGGAGAAACTGCCGTGATCACCGTGTCCTGGACCGACCTGGAGACCGACACCGTCTACCTGGGTGCCCTCAAACACGTCGGTCCCAGCGGCAACCTGGGCCAGACCGTGGTGTCCATCGACACCGGAGCCAACCCAGCGACCGCCCCGCCCAGCGGCCAGGTCCAACCAGCGATCCCCCCGCCAGGCTGACCGACCACCCGCCAGCCTGGTGCCGCCGCGCCGATCTGTTGTCGAGCAGCTACCGCCCACATGTCGTCCGATGCGAGGACATCCATGTCGACCAGGGAGGGCAGTCGTTCAAGGAAGTCGCTCTGATCCCTCGCCCGTCTGTCCCGCTCGGCATCGACCTGGATGACGGCGATTCTCAGCGACTCCTCCACCGTGGAACGGGTCGTTGAAAGGCCCAGTGACCGCTGGGCGAGCGAGCAGGTCCTCGTCGGTTTCGATGGTGGTGCGCTTCACTCTCGACCTATCAGCCATCCGATAGGTAGGCAACGTGCCAACACCCGTCAGAGCCGGCAGACGCCCCGGCGATCAGAACCGGTAGCGGGTCTGGCCGCCCGAATCGTCTGCTCACCGCCCTGCCTCCGGCAATCCACCCTGGCCGACCGTGGCGAGCAGGACCCGGAAGTCGCCGAGGCCGCGGGGGTGGAGCAGGGTACTGGCGTCGGTGTGTTCTGACCGGGTCCTGAGGCGCTCCATGGGGGCGCCGCCGACCGCCAGGGTCCGCTCCTCGTCCGCCAGCCTGGCCAGTTCGTCGCCCAGACCCCACCGGTTGAGAAACTCGGCCTGGGTGACCAGCTCGCCTCGGGCGCCGGCTGCGGTGGCCGCCGCCAACACCGCCGTGAAGTTGACGTCCATCGTGATGTCGGTGGCCCCGGGTTCGAGCAGCGGGTCCGGGCCAAGGTGGTGTCCTCGGTAGGTGCGCACCGTGCCCTCGGTGCGGCGGCCAGACAGCTCATTGGCGGTGCCCCCGTAGTCGAAGGCGAGCAGGGCGCCGTGGCGGATGCGGCGCAGCGCCTTGGTTACCCATCGCGACGCCTCCAGCTGCACCTCGACCACGCCACCCTCCTCCACCGGGCCGGAGAACCGGTCCGCCCAGGTGACCACCTCGGGCCGGGGGTGGGCGGCGATCAGGGTCAGGGCACCGTCGACGATGCCGACGTGGCGTTCCTCCCACCCGGGGCCGCAGCGCACCGCCAGCGCCGCCGGCAGGTTGTCGAGCAGCTCGTTGGCAATGATCACCGTGTCGGTTGCCGGCGGCACGTCCTCCAGCCGCTGGTGCACGGCGACCCCGGCGATGCCGGCCAGGGCATCCCGCGCCGCCGGCGACACCTCCACGGCATGGACGTCGACATCCTCACCCAGCTCGGCGAGCAGCGGCCGCAACAACGATCCCGACCCGGCGCCCACCTCGACCACGGACAGACGCCGCGCTCGGGGGCGGCGGGTGGCGGCAACAGACCGGGCCAGGGTCCGACCGAACCACGGGCTCACCTCCGGTGAGGTGAGAAAGTCGCCGGAGGCGGCCGAACGCAGCGGACCGGTGGCGAAGTAGCCGTGCTCGGGGTCGTACAGGCAGACCCTCATGAAGTCGTCGAACGTGACCGGCCCGGTGGCGGCGATCCGATCGAGGAGGACCCTCGCCAACGGGGTGGTCACGGCACCGGGGACACCGCGCCGGTCAGGGACCGGCAGCGAGCAGGCTGGCCATCTCACCGATGGTCGACGCCAGCGGCGGGTAGAACCCGGCGGCCAGCACCCCGATGGCGGTGAGGATCAGGGCGAAACGCAAGGGGGGCGCCACCTGGCGCGCCATGCCCTTCAAGCGCCCGGCGGGTACCCAGGTGGGCACCGGATCGAACCAGGCGGCCTTGATCACCCTGGCGTAGAAGTAGAAGGCGACCACCGAGTTGACGGCGGCGATCACCGCCAGCGCCGTCGCCCACCCCGAGCCCACCCCCAGCACCGCCGAGAACATCACCAGCTTGGCGAACCAGCCGGCGATGGGTGGGATGCCCGCCAGCGAGGCGAAGAACAGCGCCAGCAGCCCGGCCAGCCCGGGGGCGTAGGTGGACAGCCCTCCCCAGTCGGCGATGGCGGTGCTGCGCAACCGGTTGGCACCGGCGATGACCACGGCGAAGGCCCCCAGGTTCATAACCGCGTAGATCACCAGGTAGGTGACCGTGGCGTAGAACGCCGTCTGCAACTCGTCGGGGCTGGCGCTGCCGGCGACGGCGGCCCCGAACGGGACCAGGATGAACCCGCCCTGGGCGATCGACGAGTAGCCCAGCAGCCGCACGATGTCGTCCTGGCGGACCGCCACCAGGTTGCCCACCGTCATCGACAGCGCCGCCAGGATCCACAACAGCGGCCCCCACACCGAACGCAGCTCGGCGA
>JACDBE010000304.1 GCA_013695075.1 Acidimicrobiia bacterium | reverse complement strand
GGCGGCGGAGGCTTCGGCGGTGGTGGCGGCGGGAGCGGGTGGTGACCGCCCTCATTCCTCACCGGTGATCACCTCCACAGCCAATCCTCGGGTTAGGGCCATTGCCGCCCTGAGCCGGCGTTCCGAGCGTGACCAACAGGGGCTCTTCCCCGTCGAAGGGGTACGGGTGATCGAGCGGGCGTTGGCAGCCGGCTGGCCGCTGGACCGCATCGTGCTGTCCCCCGAGCTGGCCACCGCCGCGGCGACGGACCTGGCGGGACGCGGCGGTGTCCGGGTGATCGAACTCGGTGCCGAGGCGTTCCGGCGGGCCTCCTACCGCCAGCATCCCGATGGCATCCTGGCGGTGGCCGTGGCCCGGCCGCTCCCCCTCGGCGACCTGTCGATGGCCGGGGACGGGTTGGTGCTGGTTGTCGAGGGCATCGAAAAGCCAGGAAACCTGGGCGCCGTGCTGCGCACCGCCGACGCCGCCGGGGTAGATGCGGTTATCGCCGCCGATGGGGCCACCGACCCGTTCAACCCCAATGTGGTGCGTGCCTCGCAGGGCTCGCTGTTCACCGTGCCGCTAGCGGTGGCCTCCGCCCAAGAAGCTGCCAACTGGCTCACCGACCGCCGGTTGGCGGTGTACGTGGCCCACCCCGACGGGGGGGACGCCCCGTGGGACATCGATCTCACCGTGGGATGTGCCGTGGTGGTGGGCAGTGAGCACGCCGGCCTGTCACCGCTGTGGGAGGGTTACCCGGCCGTCACCGTGCCCATGGCCGGCGCCGCCGACAGCCTCAACACCGCCACCGCCGCCGCCGTCATCGCCTACGAGGCCAGACGGCAGCAATCGCGCGGTGGCGGCGTACAACCGCACGAACCCTGACCTGTTACCCGACCCTTGCGGTAACCGGTCACGGCTTGGACAGGTGCCACAACCCGTCGTCTTCGAGCATCCCGTCGATCACCTCCAGCCGGCTGCGGGCCGGTCCCTCGTCGAGGGCGGCGGTGGTGCCCACCAGCAGCGGGGGGCCGCCGCGCACCATCGAGGGCACCCCCAGCACCCCGACGGATGCCGCCGCCTGCCGGTTGCGCCGCAGCTCGGCGCGACCGGTGGTGTCGACGGCGCCGAGCATCACCTCGCCGTCGAGACCGGCGACCTTCGCAGCAGCCAGCAGGGTGAGGTCGTCGTCGAAGGAGTCACCCTGGCGATGCGCCAGGGTGAACAGCGCCTGGCGCAACAGCCGCTGCTTGGCGAAGTCGTGCATCGCGGCATGCATCGCCAATGCCCGCTGACCTCCCCGCAACGGGGCATCGCCACCATCCCACGAGGGATCGAGTCCGATCCATTGCACGTCCAACATCGCGCCCTCTTCCTCGGCCCTGGTGAGCAGGAGGAACAGCCGCCAGCTGTCGCCGCCGTCGAAATCGAAGTAGAGGTCTGCGCCGAACCGCATGGCGCCGCCGAGGCTACCCGGGCGAGTCCCGCCGGTGGAGTCGCCGAATCCGTAGGTCGTTGCATCGAACATGTGTTCGATGCCACACTCGGAGGATGCTCGGTGTTCAGCGAACGTTCGACGACCTGGGGGCGCCGCTGCACACCGTGCCGTTCGTTGTGTTGGACCTGGAGACCACCGGAACCTCGCCGGGCGGTGACGCCATCACCGAGATCGGGGCGGTGCGCTACCTGGGCGGCGAGCTCACCGGGACCTTCCATAGCCTCATCGACCCCGGCACCGACATCCCACCGCTGATCACCGTGCTCACCGGGATAACCACAGCAATGGTGGTGGGAGCACCCCGCATCGAGGAAGCGCTCCCCTCGCTGCTGGAGTTCATCGGCGACGCCGTCATCGTGGGGCACAACGTGCGGTTCGACAAGGCGTTCCTCGATGCCGCCGCCGCCCGCCTCGGCTACCGGCTCGCCAACCGCACCGCAGACACCTGCGCCCTGGCCCGCCGCCTGCTCAACGACGAGGTGGGCAACCATCGCCTGGCCACCCTGGCAACCCACCTCCGCTCCCCGGTCACCCCCATCCACCGCGCCCTCGACGACGCCCGAGCTACCGCCCACGTCTTCTTCGAGCTGCTGGCCCGAGCGGGCACCATCGGCGTCGTCTACCTGGAGGACTTGATGCGCCTCCCCACCGCCCGCGGTGCTCCCCATTACGGCAAGCTGCAGCTCACCGACCGGCTCCCCCGCAAGCCCGGCGTCTACCTGTTCCGCGGCGCTACCGGCGAGGTGATCTACGTCGGCAAGGCCAAGGACCTGCGCAGCCGGGTGCGCACCTACTTCTACGGGGATTCGCGACGGAAGATGACCCAGATGATGCGCCAGCTGGCCACCGTCGACCACCAGGTGTGCGCCACCGAGATCGAGGCCGCCGTCACCGAGATCCGGCTCATCGACCGGTACGCCCCGCAGTACAACCGGCGCTCCCGACCCGCCCGGAGCACCCACTGGGTGCGTCTCACCGACGAGCGCTTCCCCCGACTGTCGGTGGTGCGTACCCAGCAGGCGCCGGCGCTGGCGCATCTCGGCCCCTTCCGCCACAAGGCCACCGCACTGGCGGTGGTCCACGCCATCTGGGATGCCATCCCGCTGCGCCGGTGTGTCGGCAGCGGGGGGCGAGGGTGCCGGTTCGCCCAGCTGGGGGTGGCGGTGTGCCCGTGCGACGGTTCGGTGGATCCGGCCGATTACCGGCGCCTAACCGACGCCATTGTCACCGGGATCGACAATGGGCCCGGTCTACTGCTCGACCCGCTGCGCAACCGCATGGAGTCGCTGGCGGCGGCGCAGCGGTTCGAGGAGGCGGCCGAGATAAGGGATCGGTACCGAGCCCTCGGCAGGGCACTGGAGACTCGGCGCATGTGGCGACGCCTCACCGCAGCCGGAATGATGTGGGCCGAGGATGAAACCGGGGAGGCGGTGGCCATCGACGGGGCCTCCCTCGCCGGAGCCTGGGCAGGCGCGTCACTGCCACCGCTGCTGGCGCCGGCCCCGGCGATGCAGCCACCCACCGAAACGCCGCCGACACCGCTGGCCAACGAGGAGCTCCGCCTGCTGTGGAAGTGGCTCGACCGCCCTGGCGTGTCCGTCATCCACAGCACAGCGCCCTTCGTCCCCGGCTCCCCCGTGCCCGTAGCCATCCGACTGTCCACCCCCTGACCTCCCCCTTTCCCGCCCATCTTCTTTTTCCTTCCCACCAGGACGGTGCCGAGGGTCAGCGAGGCCGGGGGGACTGCTCATCGCGCTCGACGCCATCGACCCCTCCCCGGCTGCTTCGCAGCCACCCCTCCCTCAGTGTCATGCTGGTGGGGTGACATCCGGGCGTCGCTACTCTCCGTCGATGGCCCGGACCGACCCGAAACCTGCCGACGAGCTGACGTCGCTCACTCAGTTTCTCGACTCTCACCGTGCGATCTTCGTCAACAAGGCCGCTGGTTTGGACGCCGAGCAACTGGCGGCGCGTCCCATCCCATCGTCGGCTATGACGCTGGGTGGCATGATCAAGCATCTCGCTGTTGTCGAGGACAGCTGGTTCCAGGACGACCTGCTGGCCAACGGCCTCGGCGAACCGTGGGCGAGCGCACCGTGGGACGACGACCGCGACTGGGAGTGGCACTCCGCCGTCCACGACACTCCGGACGAGCTGCTGGCCCTGTACGACGAGGCGTGCGCCCGCAGCCGGGCGGCCGTCGACTCACTGGGTGGAAACCTCGACCACCTCTCCGCGGCCGTCGATGAGCGCACCGGTGGGCACTACTCGCTGCGCTGGATCCTGCTCCACATGATCGAGGAGACGGCGCAACACAACGGCCACGCCGACCTCATGCGGGAGGCAATTGACGGCGGGACCGGCGGTTAGCTCGTATCGCGTCGAGCTGCTTGGTGACGGTCTCCAGGGGCGCCAACTTCAGCGGATCACGTGTCACCACGACATGCCACGACCTCAGGTTGGGCCGAGGGCCGGCCCGATCGGGGGGTGTAGCCTCCGCCGCCATGCGTTTCATCGTCAAGGCGGGCACCGATCCCGTCGCCCGGGCGGATGCCAGCCTGCTCAGTGCCTTGGGGCTGCCTGGGGGTGGCACCGTCAGGGTGGGCCGGACCCATTGCCGCATCTCGGCGGGCGAGGTGCCGTCGCCTTCGACGATGTTGCTCGGTCCCGTCGCCGCCGCCAATGCCGGCGTCGCTGCGGGCGACACGGTCAACGTCACCCGGGCTGCCCTTGGCGAGGCTCGCTCGGTGGAGCTGTCCGGGGACGGATCCGCCCTGGACACCCGGCACCTTTCCCGATCGCTGCAGGGTCTCCCGGTCACCGTGGGCGACACGGTGGTGGTCAACGCCTCGTACGGCTCCGGCGGTGGCGCCGCCGAGACCCGGCTCCAGGTGACCGCCATCGAGCCGGGACCCTCCGGTCTGGTGGGAAACGGCACCCTGGTGCACCCCGCCGGGAGCGGCCCGGCTGCCGAGGTGGTCGAACACCCCGCCGGGGAGGTAGCCGGCGATGGGCCCACCACCGCCGAGGCGCTACTGGCCGGTTTGGCCACCGAGCTCGACCTGATGACCGGGTGGCTGTCGCTGCTCACCTCGGCCGGCGACCTGCCCGCCGCCTGGGGACTCCCCAAGGTGGCCGGGGTGCTGCTCGCCGGCCCTGCCGGGTGCGGTAAGTCGGAGATCGTCGCCGCCGCCGCCGCCAGGGTGGGTTCGCGGGTGCACGAGGTGTCGCTGGAGTTGGTGTTCAAACCAGAGGGGCTGCTCGACCGGCTGGAGAAGGCGGTCGCCGTGCCCGGACCGGCGGTGATCTACGTCGACCGGCTCGATGCCGTTGCCGGTGACGACGCCATGTTCCGCACCCAGATGGCGGCCATCATGCGCTGGTTCCTCGACAGCGTCGCCGACAAG
>JACDBE010000292.1 GCA_013695075.1 Acidimicrobiia bacterium | reverse complement strand
CATCCCGGTGAGCAACGGGGAGCGGGAAGGCGGTCCGCCGGACTGTGTATCCTGCCCGCCGCCCGGGGCGGTCCGGCTGGGGAACCCGTCGTACGGCTCGATTCCCGCCAGGGGATCGTTGGGGTCGAAGCGGTCGCTCACCTGAGCTCCTGGCTGGTCGGCGGAGGCGGCACGCCAGGCATTGTACGAGGGGGCGGGAGAAAGCCGGCTACGGAGGAGCTTCTATGAGGTGCGGGTGGGGGCCAGGTCCGGGAAGACCTCGCCCAACACCTGGTCGAAGGAAAGGACCGGGACCAGCACCGACTCCCCGGACGCGGTGAGCTCGTCGGCAACCGGGATCTCGATGCGTTCCAGGTTGTCCAGGTCGATCCCCTTAAGGCTCCACAGCAGACCGAGGGCGTCGCCCATCCCCAGCCGGTCGTCGATGCTGAAGGCGCCGGTGAGCCCGGACACGGTCCTGGTCAGGTCCTCGAAGGAGTCGAGGCGGCTCAGCTCGGCGAACACCTGGACGATGACGTCCTGCTGGCGCTGGTTGCGGACCAGGTCGCTGACCCCGTCCATGGTGCGCCAGCGGCCGTCGACCAGCTCCTGGGTGCGGCGGGAACGCACCCAGGCCAGCGCCTGGGCCCCGGTGGCGTTGGTGCAGCCGGCGGGGAGCTCCAGTTCTGCCTTGGAGTCCCGCACCGGGTAGTCGACGCAGATCTCGACGCCGCCCACCTGGTCGACGATCTCCTCGAACCCGTCGAAGTCGAACAGGGCGAAGTGGTCGACGTGGATCCCGGTGAACTGCCGCACCGCCAGCGACAGCAGCGTCGGCCCCTCGATGCCCTTCTCCGGGCAGCCGGCGAGGTTGGCGTTGATCTTGCCGAGGGTGTTGGTGCAGGGGTTGTTGACATACAGGTCCCTGGGGATGGACACCATCACTGGGTCTTCGCCGCTGGCGGGGATGATGGTGAGGATCACCACGTCGGCCAGGCTGCCCGATTGGTCGCTGCCGACGATGAGCAGGCTGAGGAAATCCCCCTCCGCCGCAGGTATCGCCGCCATCGCCTGGCCGGCACCGGCGGACAGCCCGCTGACGTCGATGCCGTCGTCCGGCAACGGCAGCAGGTCGTCGGCGGCGGCGATGTCGAAGCTGATCCGTTCCACGTTGCGCCACGAGTTCCAGATCTGCACGCCGTTGAGCGCGGCGTAGCCGACCAGGACCAGCAGGGCGGTGGCCAGCCCACGCTTCAGGCTGCGCAGCACGGGGTGTTGGTGGGCCGACGGCGGGGTGGGGGCTGCTTCATTCACCAGGAATCCGATAGGGGGAGCCCCCAGGCTGCGCAGTCGATCGACCGCCTTGTTCACCGTGCTCTTGTCGGTGGCCCGGGGCAGCACCAGCAGCGTCCCGTCGGCCAGGGCACCCAGGGCGTCGATGGCCGGCCCCCCCTCCACCGGGGTGTCGACCAGCACGATGTCAGCGGCGGTGGCGACATCCTCCACTGCCGCCGCCACCTCGGTGCGGTGCAGGACGGAGCCGTCGGCAGTGGGGTTACCGGCGGGGATGAAGGGCAGCCGGCTGGTGGTGTCGATCGACCACAACCGCGACGCCTCACCCAGCGTGGCCCGACCTTTCGCCAACTCCACCAGCCCGGGGGAGATACCGGTATGCCCGAACCTGCTGAGCCGACCGTCGGTGATGTCACCGTCCACCAGCAACGCCCTGCGCCCCGCCCTGGTGGCGGCCACCGCCAGGTTGAGGGCGGCGGTGGTGGCTCCCTGTCCGTCGGCGACACCAGCAACCAGCAGGATGCGACCCCTGGCGAGGGCCTCCATCCGGCTGGCCGCCCGCTGGTAGGCGACCGCCGCCGCCGACGTCGGCGAGGTCAGCGTCGGGCTGGGGCTGCGTGGCGTGTCGGGAATGCTGCCCAGGCTGGGCAGGTTCAGCAGCTTGCCCACCGGCCGGGTGCCGCCGGTGAGGTACCAGCCGAGCCAGAAGAGGGCGGCGACAACCCCGCCCAGCGCTCCGGCGAGCACCGTTCCCGAAGTGGTGGGCCATATCTGCAACCCGATGGCGAAGGCGACCAGCCCGACGGCGACGGCGACCACGTTGGGCCAGGCCAGGATGCGGCGGAGACGGTTGGGGTATGGGCTGTCGGCGGTCATCGCCTCACCGGGCCGGGGGGTGGGTCATGTTACGGGTCCGTGTGTCGTGTCAGCCGGAGAGTGCCGGGCCGGCGTCGCACGGTCTTGGGGAGTAGATGCCGTCGACCGAGCCGTCTGCCTCGGCCGAGGTGACCGGCCCCCACAGCAGGGTGGCGCCATCGGATCGCACCAGGATGAAGCCGGGCACCCCGTCGATCTGCTCGTACCCGATGGTGAAGGTTGCGTAAACCGACTCCAGATCGGCCACGGTCTCACCCACCTGCAGCCCGGACAATGTGGTGAGCGCCGCGGTGGGATGCCCACCCGGTCGCGCCGCCAGCCGGTAGCCGGCCAGCTCGCCGTCCTCAGGAGTGCCGGTGAACAGTGCGGTGAACGGACCCCACACGGCGGCGAAACCGGGTTCGCCCAGGCACAACCCCAGGCTCCCGTCGTCGATGAGGGTCACCGCATCCGGTTGGTCGAGGCTGGCGACGAGCCTGCCGAACCCGTCCTCGTCACCGAAGTCGATGGGTCCGACGGCGAAGGCGCCCAGAGCCAGCTCGGGGATGGGGATCGGGTCGCCCACCGCAGTGAACGGTCCGGCAACGGTGGGAGCGGGGATGGCAGTGGCGTCGGGCGGGGTGGTGGTCGCCGACCCGGGGGCCATGTCACCGGGGTCGGCTCCGGGGATCGTGGTGCCGCCTCCGGCAACCGGCGAGGTGCCAGTACCGCCCGTCGCCGCGGTGGTGGCGGTGGCCCGACCGGAATCGGTTCCCGGGTCGTCGCCGGTCACCCAGGCGAGCACGACGAACCACCCGGCGATGACGGCGGCCACGATCCCGGCGATCAGCAACCGCTGGCCCAGCCCTCCCCCCTTGCCGCCGCTCGTGGGGGAGCCGGGCGCGTCCTCATCGAGGTGGAGGGCCGAATCGTGTGGCGGAGCGTCGATGGGATGCACCGCCGATCCCGGTGGAGGGGTCGGGTTGGGCACCCGGTCCAGCGCCCGCGGTGGTGGCGTCGATGGCGGCGGGACCGGCGCCGTGGAGGACGGCGACACCTGCGGCGGGTCCAGTTTGGCGGCGGCTGCGGTGGTGGCGGCCGGGGTGGGTGGCGGGGCTCCCTCGGCCGTCACGTCGGTGGGGGCGGTCACCGCATCTCCCTGCGCCGCGGCAGCAGGGCCGGCCGCAAACGGCGGAACATCGCCCTGTGCTGCTGCGTCGGACCACACCGTCGCCTCGTTACCCGTCGAACCGGCGGTAGTGGTCTCGGTGGACATCGGCGGCGGCTCACTCCCCGATGATTCCTTGTCGGGCGCCCTTTCCCCGCTTTCCCCGGCGATGGCATCGGAAACCGGTGGCTCGGGCAACGGGGTTGGTGGCGCATCCGGCAACGGGTTGGGCAGAGGGGGCTCGGTCGGAGTCGGCTCGTCGGGGAGCGGATCGGGAGGTTCCACGGGCGATGGGCTCGGCGCCGGGAGGGAGCCGAGTGGTAGGCCCGACAGCGATGTTGTCTGCGCAGGCGCCACCACATGGCTGTCGATCCAGCCCTTCTTGCACGAAGGGCAGCGG
>JACDBE010000275.1 GCA_013695075.1 Acidimicrobiia bacterium | reverse complement strand
GCCACCACGTGGTCGCAGCGGCGGTAGATGAGGAACTCCTTGCTCACCCGCTCGTCGAACCGGTACGGGGAGAGGTCAATGTCCGACTTGCCCATGTCCTGAGACTTCCACGACCCGAGCGAGTGGGGGGTGTGGATGTGGGGGATGCCCAACTCCTCGGCGATCTGCTGCCCGGCCCATCCGGCATCCCAGTAGTGGGAGAGGACGGCGTCGTAGCGGCGGCGTCCCGCCCGCGGGTCGGCCAGGAAGCGGCCGACGAAGTCACCGAGGTGGTCGTGCATGTCCTCCTTGCGGATGAAGTCCGGTCCACCGAACGGCACCCGCCACACCCGGATGTGGTCACCCACCGGTTCGGATGCCGCTTGGCGCTGGAAGCGGCGGGTGACGATGTCCACCCGGTAGCCCAGCTCGGCCAGGTGCCGGGACAGTTCGAGGACGAACACCACCTGACCGCCGGTGTCGGGCTTGCCCAGCTCCGGGCTCGCCCCCACATAGCCGTGCAGCGACATCACCAGCAGGGTGCCCTGGCGTTGGGCGGTCATCGGTGGTCACTCGCATCGAGGATGGCCAGCGCCCGCAGCCCTTCGAGGATCCCGGCGGCGTACCGTGCCCGCGCCTGGTAGGCGGAGGCTCCGCGGATGGCGTGGCGCAGCTGCGCGGTGGCGTTGCCCACGGCGATGGCGTGGGGGGCGGTAAGCAGCATGGAGGCGTCGTTGCCGCTGTCGCCGGCGGCGACCACGGCGGCGGGGTCGATCCCCAACTGCTGGGTGAGATACCCGATGGGCGCGTCCTTGCCGGCGAGGACCGGGATCACATCGAAGTCATCTGGGGCCGCGCGGATGAAGCGGGCGGCGACCCCGGCGTCGGTGATCAGGTGCTCGGCCTCCACCCACGCGCGCTCGGCAACGGTGAAGCTGGCCTTGAAGGACGTCTGCAGATGGTCGGGGTGCGCCGGGCAACCCAGCCGGGCCATCGCCTCGTCAACGGGCCGGCGATCCCAACCGGTGAACCGCCGCTGCCATCGGGGTTGGGGGGTGCCGTCGATCTCGATCTCGGTGCCCAGGGCACCGACGACGGCGTCGGGGGTGACCATGACCGGAAGCTCGGCCAGGGTCTTGGCGACATCGGCCAGGGGTCGGCTCGAGTTGAGCGCCAGCCGGATGGTTGGGGCACCGGCGAGCACCGCCACCAGCTCGGCGAGGGCATCGTCGTCACCGGTGAGGGTGTCGTCGACATCGGTGACCAGCAGCCAAGGTGCGTGGGCGGGAACGGAACTCACCTTTCCAGACCCTAGCGGTGGCTCCACCCGCGGTCCCTCGGCCGTTCGTTACCCACAGTGGCACAATCGCCGCATGGGAGGCGACCCTTGGTCCGACCAGGTCGGCGTGATAGCACTGGCAGATGGCCGGCGGGTGCGGGGTCGAGGGCTCCGCCACGCGCTGCCCCCCGGGGCGCAACCCGAGTTCGGTCTGTACCTGCTGGGCAGGTCACCACCGCGGGTGGCGTGGGAGTCGAGATGGGTGAGGTGGCCCGACTTCCGGGTCCCCCACGACGAAGCCGATGCCGCCGATGCGCTGGTGGAGGCCTTCGCCCGCAGCGCCCAGCAGCGGGTGGAGATCGCCTGTGCCGGGGGAACGGGACGCACCGGCACCGCCCTGGCCTGCCTGGCGGTAATGGCCGGCACCGCCCCCGAGGACGCCGTGGCCTTCGTACGGGACCGCTACCGCCCCCGGGCCGTGGAAACCCCGGGGCAGCGTCGCTACGTACGCCGCTTCGCCCAGCACCCAGGTGTGGCCCAGGCACGCACCCGGTACCCTGCTGCGGTGCCCTCGGTGTTCTCCCGGATCATCAGCGGCGAGCTGCCAGCCCGCTTCGTTTGGCAGGACGATCGCTGCGTCGGTTTCCTGTCGATCAACCCGCTGGCGGACGGCCACGTGCTGGTGGTGTCCCGCCACGAGGTCGACCACTGGATCGACGCCGATGACGAGCTGCTGGCCCACCTCATGTCGGTGTGTCGGGTCATCGGGCAGGCGTTACAGCAGACCTTTCAACGCACCAAGGTCGGGCTCACCATCGTCGGGCTGGAGGTGCCTCACCTGCACATCCACCTGGTGCCCATCGACTCCATGGGAGACCTGGACTTCGCCGCCGCC
>JACDBE010000257.1 GCA_013695075.1 Acidimicrobiia bacterium | reverse complement strand
GACGTGCGCCGCATGCTGCTGACGATGAAGGCCTACAGCGAGGCGATGCGAGGACTGCTGTACGACACCGCCCGGGCGATCGACCTGTCCCATCAACACCCAGACCAGTCGACGCGACGCCACTTCGACGACCGCGCCAGCCTGCTCACCCCGGTGGTCAAGGCATGGTGCACCGACCTGGGAGTGGAGATGGCATCCGTGGGTATTCAGATCCATGGCGGCATGGGTTTCGTCGAGGAGACCGGCGCCGCCCAGTACTACCGGGACGCCCGCATCGCTCCCATCTACGAGGGCACCAACGGCATCCAGGGCATCGACCTGGTGACTCGCAAGCTCCCCCTCGCCGGCGGCGAGGTGGTGCGGTCCTACCTCGATGAGCTGGCCGGGCTGTGCGCCGAGCTGGAGGCGGCGGGCACCGAGCTGGCTTCGGTACGCCGCGGGCTGGAGCAGGGTGTCGACCAGCTACGCACCGCCACCGAATGGATGCTCTCCCGGACCGACCCCAATGACGCCCTGGCGGCCGCCACCCCGTACCTGCGGCTGTTCGGGACGGTGTCCGGCGGCTGCTACCTGGCCCGCCAGGCGCGGGCGGCCGTCGACGGAGCCGGCGACGACGCCTTCCTCGCCGCCAAGGTGGCCACCACCCGCTTCTACGTCGACCAGCTTCTCCCCCAGGCGTTCGGGTTGGTGCCCGCAGCCACCGCCGACGCCTCCGCCCTGTTCGCCGTCACCACCGAGATGCTCGGGGTGTGAAGCGCCTCGCCGAGGTGGCGCTGGCGGCACTGGCGGGGGCGGTGGTTGTTGGCACCCTGCTGCGCAGGGTCGACCCGGAGCGACGCCAGGCAACGGGACGTCCCCTCCCGGCGGCGGATCTGTACCCGGTCACCTTCGTTGGAGTGGGTGGCACAGGTGACGGCGGCGAAGGTGCCGACGGCGAACGGGCCGACCGGCCCAGTGCCACTACGGTGGCGGCGGGGGTGGCCCGGGAGCTCATCGGCTCGGTCCGCCAGCACCGCCTGGTGATATTGGGCGCCGGTCTGGCCTACTACGGCTTCTTCACCATCCTTCCCCTCACCATCGCCGGAGTGTCGGTCTACGGGTTGGTGGCGGACCAGGCCGATGTGGAGCGCATTTTCGCCCAGGCAACCGATCTGTTCCCGAGGGTCACCGCCGAGTTCCTGGAGAACCAGGTGCGCTCCCTGCTGGCCGCTCCCCGCACCGGGCTGGGGGTGGCCACGGTGGCTTCGGTGGTGGCGACGCTGTGGTCCGCCTCGGCCGGCGTCAAGGCCCTGCTCAGCGGGATCGATGCCGTGCACGACGACACCACCGAGCCGGGGTTCTTCCTCAAGGCGCGGTTGCAGGCTCTGGCGACCACGCTGGTCATCCTGGTGGTGGCGATGGCGGCGGCTGCTTCGGTGGCCGCCATCCGACCCGTGCTTGAAGCCGCCGGGTTGGACCCCGGCACCGTGGCCCTGATCCGCTTGGTGCGCTGGCCGGTACTGGTGATGCTGGTGATGGGGGGGCTCACCGTGCTGTACCGCTCGGCTCCCGGGTCGAGCATGCGCCGCGACGGATGGTTCAGCACGGGGGCGCTCGTGGCCACGGCGGCGATCGCCGTGGTCACCGCCGGTTTCGGTGCATTGGTGACGACGGGCAACCTGGGGGAGGTGTACGGGGCGCTCACCGGGCTGGCCGTGTTGATGCTGTGGTTCTTCTCCGCCGGAGTCATCGTGCTCGTCTGCGCCGACCTCGACCGCATCGTCAACGAGCGCCGCCTGATGCGGATGGTCGGCTGAACTGCACCAGCGCGACCGCTATCGTCTGGTTCGCCCTCACTCCACTTCTATGTCCGGATCGGGGCCGACCACATGACCCAAAATGGTTTCGCCGCGCTGGGTGTCGCCGCCGACCTCCAGCCCGTGCTTGACGGCGCCGGTATCGACGAGCCCTTCGCCATCCAGGCAATGGCCATCCCCGACCTGCTGGCGGGCCACGATGTGTGCGGCCGCGCCAAGACCGGATCTGGCAAGACGCTCGCCTTCGGGGTACCGATGGTGCAGCTGTTGGCGCGCTCCGAGGGGGGTCGACCGACCGGCCTGGTACTGGTGCCCACCCGGGAGCTGGCCATCCAGGTCACCGAGGTGCTTCGCCCGCTGGCGGCGGTACGCAACCTGCCGCTGATCGCCGTGTACGGCGGCTCCTCGATGCGCCAGCAGATGGACCACCTGCGGGCCGGTGCCGGCATCGTGGTCGCCACCCCGGGGCGGTTGATCGACCTGATCGAGCGGCGGGCGATCAAGCTGGATCGGGTAGCCATGGTCACCATCGACGAGGCCGACCAGATGGCCGACATGGGGTTCCTCCCCCAGGTGCGCCGCATCATGCGCACCGTTCCCCCCGACCGCCAGACGATGTTGTTCTCCGCCACCCTGGACGGTCAGGTGGGCGCCCTGGTCACTTCCTACATGCACGACCCGGTGCGCCACGAGATCGACGCCGACGTGCCCACCGTGGAGACCATGGAGCACCGGTTCCTCAAGGTTCACCAGATGGACAAGGTGAAGGTGGCCGCCACCCTGGCCCGGCACCACAAGCGCACCCTGATGTTCGTCAGGACCCGGTTCGCCTGCGACCGCCTCGCCCGCGACCTGCGCGACCTCGGCGTCGAGGTGCGTGCCATTCACGGCGACCTCCAACAGCGCGTGCGGGAGGATGCGCTGGAGCGCTTCTCCGCGGGGACCATCTCGGTGCTGGTGGCCACCAACGTCGCCGCCCGGGGGCTGCACATCGACGACGTCGACCTGGTCGTCCACTACGACCCGCCCGACGACCCCAAGACATACGTGCACCGCTCGGGCCGCACCGCCCGCGCCGGCGAGTCGGGACTGGTGGTGACCCTGGTGGAATGGGATCAGGTCAACGAGGTGCTCGGCATCCAGCGCCGGGGGGGGCTGAATGTGCCCATCATCAAGATGTTCTCCAACGACGAGCGGCTGGCCGACCTCACCACCTGGGAACCGCCCGAGGAGCTGGCACCCTTCCGCTCCACCAGGCGCCGGCGCCGGTTCTGAGCGCCAGGAACCGAGCGCCAAGAAGCTGAGCGACAGGAACCCCGGGTACCCTCGTCGCCCCGTCCCCAGGAGCCATATGACCTCGTACTCGCAACCCCCGGACTTCATGCTCGACCTCGCCAAGACCTACCAGGCGACGCTGCGGACCAACCATGGCGACATCACCGTCACCCTGGATGCGGAGCGCTCGCCGAACGC
>JACDBE010000243.1 GCA_013695075.1 Acidimicrobiia bacterium | reverse complement strand
CGATGTGGTCCGGCGGCATGTCCTCGAACAGCCGGCGGCCCTGCCCCAGCAGCACCGGCATCAGCTGCAGCTCCATCTCGTCCAGCAGCCCGGCACGAAGGCACTCCTGGGCGATGGCGGCGCCGTGCAGCAGGATGTCGCGGCCACCGGCCGCGGCCCTGGCCTGCGCCACGCAGGATTCAATGCCGTCGGTGACGTAGCGCGCATATCCGAGCTCGGGCTCGTCGGGTGCGGCATGGGTCAGGACGAAGATGGGGACACCGTCGTGGTGATCGCCGGCCCAGCCGCCGGCGTGGTCGAAGGTACGCCGACCGGCGATCACCGCTCCCGTGGCCATCAGTTCGTCGAACACGGTTGCGCTGGGTCCGTCCACGGGACGGTGCGAACCCGGATCCACGCCGCCGGTACGCAGCCAGCCGTGCAGCCGCTCGCCGTCGACGCCGAGTCCGCGATCCATACCGTCGTCCGGGCCGGTGATGAACCCGTCCACCGACATCGACATGTAGAGCACGACCTTGCTCATGGGTTATCCGGTCCTTCGGGTACGTCAAACGGGATGACCCTTGAAACATAGAAGGTTCGAGGGGCGGGGAGAGCCGGCAACCAGCGCCTACGCTCCCCCGGGTGACGTGGCCGGGACCGATCGAGCTGGGGCGGGGTGTGGTGGTGCCGGCCGGAACGGCGGCGCCCGTCCCGTGGCATGGGGCCTCGCGGCTGCGAGTCGACGATGACGTCGTGGCCGAGCCCGGGACGACCGTCGACGCCCTGCACCGGGCGTGGGCCACCAGGTCCCCCGTCGTCGTCGAGCTGGCGGTGGACCCGGCGGCCATCCGCCAACCGGTCGACCATGCCGTGGAACCATGGGTTGCCGGCGCCGAGTTCGAGCCGTGGCTCGATCGGCTCCACTTCCTGGTGTGGGCCAACAACTACGACGTCCGCAGCGGCCAGCCGGTGTGGTGGTGGGCCCGCAAGGCGGCAGCTCACGGAGCCGTGGAAGCAGACCAGGCCGATGTCATCCTGCCCGACGGGACGCCGGCATGGATCGACGGAGGTCCCCGGTCCGCCCTCCTGACGACCGGCGCGGCCGTGGTCCACACCGATACCGTCGACGCCGGGCAGCTCGACCCCATCCCGCCACCGGTGGCTCCCGGCATCGAACTCGATCCCGAGCAACGGAGCGCCGTCGGACACGACGCCGGGCCGGCGCGGGTGGTAGCCCCCGCCGGGTCCGGTAAGACCCGGGTGCTGACCGAGCGCCTCCGCCACCTGATCGCCGACCGTGGCTACGAGACCGCCGGCCTGCTCGCCGTCGCCTACAACAAGGAGGCGCAAAGGGAGATGGCGGCCCGCACTCGGCAGGGGGGTGCCCGCATCCAGACCCTCAACGCCTGGGGGTACCAGCTGGTCACCAGGATCCTGGGCCGGCGCCCCGAGGTGGTCGAGGAGCGGGCGGCGCGCGCCATCGTCGAGGGGCTGGTGCCCAGACCGGTGCGCCGGGTGAACACGGACCCGTTCGCCCGCTACCTGGAGGGCCTGTCGCTGATCCGCCTTGGCTTGCGCCCTCCCCAGCAGGTCGAGGACAGCTTCGGCGACGTCCCCGGTCTGGCGGCCGCCTTCGGTCCCTACCGGGCGGAACTGGCGCAGCGGCGCATCATCGACTTCGACGAGCAGATCTACCTGGCGGTGGAGCGGCTGCTCGCCGACGGGGCGTTGCGCCGCCAGCTCCAGAGCGAGCATCGCCATCTGCTGGTCGATGAGTTCCAGGATCTCACCCCGGCCCACGTGCTGCTCATCCGGCTGCTCTCCTGCCCCGCGTACGACGTCTACGCCGTCGGCGACGACGACCAGACGATCTACAGCCACGTCGGGGCCGATCCCCGGTTCCTGGTCGACTTCGACCGCTACTTCCCCGGAGCATCCCACCACGCCCTCGCCGTCAACTACCGGTGCCCGGCCGTGGTGACCAGGGCGGCGGCCAAGCTGCTCGTCTACAACGAGGTGCGGGTCGCCAAGGACATCCGGCCCGGACGTGAGGTTTCCACCGCCGGCGACGGTCTGGAGCTGCGGCCCCATCCCCTGGCGGCTGGAGCGGCGACGGTGGTGAAGGTGGTGGAGGGCTGGCTGGCCGGGGGGCACCGACCCGAGGAGATGGCGGTGCTCACCCGGGTCCAGTCGCTGCTGCTGGGCCCACACCTGGCGCTGCGCAGCGC
>JACDBE010000241.1 GCA_013695075.1 Acidimicrobiia bacterium | reverse complement strand
GGGTGCAGGGTGTCGCCATCGGCATACCCCTCCACGGTGCGTACCGTCGACCCGGCGGCGTCTGCGGCCATCACCAGGCAGGCGCACACCAGGGCACCGTCGAGCACCACCGAGCACGAACCGCACTCGCCGTGGTTGCATGCGTCCTTGGATCCGGGCAGGGCCAGCTCTTCGCGCAGCAGGTGGAGGAGGCTCTCGGCTCCCCGCACCTCTCCGGTGTGCTCCTCGCCGTTGACGATGAGGGTGATCCTCATCGGGGCTCTCGACGCAGGCATCGTTCCAGCAGCCGGCGGGCCAGCACCCCCGAGGCGTGGCGGCGGTAGCTCTCGGTGCCGCGGTGATCGGTGATGGGCCGCACTGCGGCGGACACCAGCCGGGAAAACTCGGTGAGCGCCGACTCTCCCGGGTTGGTCTCGGCGGAGATCATCTCCTCGGCAGCGGTGGCCCGCAGTGGAGTGGGTGCCACCGAACCAAGGGCGACCCGGGTGGTGCCGTCCTCGCTGCGGGTGACACAGGCCGAGACCATCGAGATGACCATGGCGTTGCGCACCCCGATCTTGGCGAACTCGTGATGGGCCGGCATCGGGTCGGGGAAAACGATGGCGGTGACCAGCTCGCCGGGACGGAGCGAGGTCTGCTTGACCCCGGTGAAGAAGTCCGCCCACGACACCACCCTCACCCCGCCGTCCCGGCTGGCCACCTCAATGGCGGCGTCGCAAGCTGCGATCACCGGGAGGGTGTCGCCGGCAGGGCTGGCGGTGGCCACGTTGCCCCCGATGGTGCCGGTGTTGCGGATCTGCGGGGAGCCCACGGTGCGGGACGCCTGGGCCAGTGCTCCCGGGGGACCACGCTCCAAACGGCGGTAGGTGACCCCGGCGCCGATCCGCCCTTCCTGCCACTCGGCCGACTCAACGACCCGGCGTAGGGCGATCACGTGAACCGGGTGGGGCTGGCCGAAGCTGAGGTCGACCATGACGTCGGTGCCGCCGGCGAGAACGGTGGCCGCCGGGTCGTCGCCGAGCGCCGCCAACGCTGCGTCGAGATGGTGCGGGTGCTCGCAGTCCAAACCGGGTCCTCCTGGGCGACGACACTACCGGGGGCCGGGCTGAGCGGCGGGCCATGCGACCTGGTGCCCGGCCCGGCTCACTCAGCCTCGACCGGTGGGCTATCAGCTGGCGTCGCCATCGACAGCGGCGTCGACCTCTGCGAGCAGGGCATCCCTGCGCCGTTGCGGGAGGAACGAGGAGCGGAACGACTGGCGGGCGATCTCGGCCAGGGTGGCTCGGTCCAACCCGAGCTCGGCTCCGACGGCAGTGTAGTTGTCACCGATGTAGCCACCGAAATAGGCGGGGTCGTCGGAGTTGATCGACACCGAAAGTCCGGCGTCGAGCATGGCGGGCAGGGGGTGCGCGGTGAGCCGGTCCACCACCTGCAACCGCACGTTGGACAGCGGGCACACCGTCACCGGGATGCCGTCGGCGGCCAGGCGCCGTACCAGCGCAGGATCCTCCATCGATCGGATCCCGTGGTCGATGCGGCGCGCCCCGAGGACGTCGATCGCCTCCCACACGTACTCCGGGGGACCCTCCTCCCCGGCGTGGGCCACGGGGACGAACCCCTCGGCGACGGCGCGGCGGTACACCTCGACGAACATCGACGGTGGGTAGCCCACCTCCGACGAGTCGAGCCCCACCCCGATGATGCGATCGGCATGAGGCAGCGCCGCCTCCAATGTTTCCATGGCGTGCGCCACCGGCAGATGCCGCAGGAAGCACATGATGAGCGCACCCGACATCCCCAGGGAGGCCTCGGCCTCGGCGATGGCTGCGGTGAGCCCGTCGATCACGGCGCCCATGGGGACGCCCCGTGAGGTGTGGGTCTGCGGATCGAAGAACATCTCCACGTGGCGGACCCCCTGGGCATGAGCGGTACGCAGATAGGCGGCCGCCAGGTCGGAGAAGTCCTCGGCGGTGCGGAGCACTTCGGTGCCCCGGTAGTAGATGTCGAGAAACGATTGGAGGTTGGTGAACTCGTATGCTTGACGGACGGCGTCGACGCTGGACAGTGGCAGGTCGATCCCGTTGCGGGACGCCAGGGCAATCATCAGCTCCGGCTCCAACGTGCCCTCGATGTGCAGGTGCAGCTCGGCCTTGGGGAGGGTCATGCCGAAGCGGTCGTCCATCGCCCGATCCTAGAGGGCCAGCGCCACCGCCTATCGCCAGCTGGCCAGCATCCGGAGTGGGTTAGCCTCGGCCCGCCAGGAGCCGAACGGGTGGGCGATGTCCGCCCCGGAGGAGGACATCACGTGCGATTCATCATCACCAGGCTGGGCGCCCTGCTGTTCGCCTTGGCCGTCATCGGCGCCTGCGGTGGCGACGATGGGGGCGCCCCGGCGGCAACATCCAATGGCGAGGCGGGAGAGCCGGCCGAGATCACCGTCGGAATGACCGAGTTCGCCTTCGATCCGGCCACGGTGAGTGTGGCCACGGGGGCCGAGATCACCGTCACCGTCGAGAACCAGGGAACGGTGGAACATGACTGGGTGGTCCTCGACCAGGGCAGGGAGATCGCCGCCGAGGCCGACCTGCCCGAGGACACCGCCGAGGTCAACCAGGAGTGGGCGGTCGCCTCCGTGCACACCGAGCCGGGCGAGGCGGCCACCACCAGCTTCACCGCCCCCGCCGCCGGCACCTACCAGATCATCTGCCTGATACCCGGCCACTTCTCCGCCGGAATGGAAGGCGAGCTCACCGTCACCGACGGCTGAGCCTGTGTTCCCCCGCATCTGTTTCCCCTCCCTCGTGCTGTCTGCAAGGTCACAGCTCGGCGAGGCGGCCGATGAGGGTGGCGGTTTCGTCGGGATCGAAGTCGGCGCTGCGCTGGAGGTAGAAGCGGGTCATCCCCAGGCCGGCAAGGGCGGCGAGTTGCTCCAACACCTGGTCGTAGGTGCCGCGGGGGGTGTTGCGCACCTCCATGTGGGCCTCGAGCTGCTCGACGGCGATCCCGCCGGCGGCGGCGGTGTCGCCCAGCAGCGTGCGGTACTCGGCTTCGGTGGCGGCGGCGAGCACCGCCCCGGCGCTGCTGATGCATAGGCCGTCGGGGTCACGGCCGGCATCGGCCGCCGCCCGCCGGGCGCGTTCCACTCGGGCGGCCCACTGCTGGGGTGGGGCCGGATAGGCGTTGAACTCGTCGGCGTAGGCGCCGGCGAGCCGGGGCGTGGTGTGGTCACCGACCCCGCCCACCAGCAGCGGCAACGCCGCCACCGGGCGAGGTGCGGTGGGCACAGCCTCCAGTGAAAACCACCGCCCCTGATGGCCGGGATGATCGGGGTCGAAAAAGGCCCGCAGATACCGCAGCGCATCCTCCAGCATGGCGAACCGGTCCGCCCGAGCGCGGAAGTCGAAGCCGAACACCTGGTGCTCCCGTTCCATCCAGCCGGTGCCGACCCCGAGGGCGAACCGCCCACCGGACAGGTGGTCGATGGTCACCGCCGTTTTCGCCAGCACCGCCGGATGGCGAAAGGTGATCGGGCTCACCAACACCGCCAGTCCGATGGTCGAGG
>JACDBE010000186.1 GCA_013695075.1 Acidimicrobiia bacterium | reverse complement strand
TCGACGATGGCGCTGCTCAGCCAGCCGGACGTCACCCACCTGGGAGCCGCCTTCGACAGCGTCATCGAGTCCTATCGCAACGACATCTTCCCGGGGTACAAATCCAGCGCCGGGATGGACCCCAACCTGCTGCAGCAGTTCCCCCTCGCCGAGGAGGGACTGCGGGCGATGGGCGTGGTGGTGTGGTCGATGTACGAGTTCGAGACCGACGACGCCCTGGCCACCGCGGCGCACCGCTGGGCCGACGAGGTGGACCAGGTGGTGGTGCTCACCCCGGACAAGGACATGGCCCAGCTCTATGGGCACCCCAACGTCGTGGGCTACGAGCGCCGCAACCAGAAGGAGGTCGACGAGTTGCAGGTGATCGAGAAGTTCGGGGTGGTCCCCGAGTCGATCCCCGACTATCTGGCTCTGGTCGGCGACAGCGCAGACGGTTACCCGGGTCTTCCCGGGTGGGGGGCCAAGTCTGCAGGCGCGGTCCTGGCTCGGTACGGTCATCTGGAGGACATCCCCCTGGAGGCCGCCCGCTGGGACGTGGCGGTGCGCGGCGCCGACAAGCTGGCTACCACGCTCCGGACCGGCATCGGCGACGCCCTGCTGTACCGCTTCCTGGCCACGCTGCGTCGCGATGTCCCCCTTACCGAAGCCCTGGCCGACCTGGAATGGGCCGGGGTACCCAGAGACCCGTTCGACGAGTTCTGCGAGCGCCATGGGTTCGAAAGCCTCGCCGACCGGGTCCCCCTCTGGGCTTCGGGATAGCCTCCCCACGGCCGTCAAACAGCGGATTCTTAGGACCGAAACGCGCCGCCGGCGAAGCGTTTCGGTCCCAAGAATCCGGATCGGGGTTATGTGCCCAGCAGCGCCTCCGCCCAGCGGGCGGGGCTGATCGTCCGCAGGCGGCGGGGTGCCAGCGGCATGGCGGCCCGCATAGCCGCCAGGTTCCCTTGCAGGACCCGGGTTCGAGCCGGGGACCACGACAGCCCGTACAGGTTGCGCACCCGGGGATCGAGGGTGCCCACGGCGGCCAGCGACACGAAAGCCCACACCGGTTTGATCCGCCTGGGGACCGCTCCCGACACGATGAGGTGGGACACCTCGTCGGCGACGTCGGTGCGCATCAGGCGGCCGCTGCCGATGACATCGTCGACGTACTCGGACAGCTGCCGGAACGTCGCCGGGACGTAGCTACGGGGGAGCAGCAGCAGGTCGGCGGCGGTGAGGTTCTCCTGGTGGTACTGCTCCTGCTCGTCCTCGGTGAGCTCACCGATGGTGAGGCGGTAGAAGTCGAGGACGCTCACCTCGAGGGCGGCGTGGACCCACAGCAGCTGGTCATAGTCGAGGGCGTCGTACCACTCGCCGGTCACTTCGTCGACCCCGTTGATGACAGCGTGGAGCCGGTTGATGCGGTCGGCCACCTCCCCCGCCGATCGCTTGGTCCCGAAGGTGAGCTGGCTCTGCAAGGTGATGGTGCGGATCAGCCGCGCCCACGGGTCGCGGCGGTAGGCGCCGGTCTGCCGGGCTCCGGCGGCGATCAGCGGATGGGCCGCCTGCAACAGCAGGGCCCGGGCCCCACCGAACAAGGTGGTCACCTCCCGGTTGACCCGCCACATCATCGAGTCGGGCCAGAAGAACCCGGTGTCACCCATGTCGGCCAAGTCACCCATGTCGGCCAACCTAGCGGCAGCCCCTTGGCGGCTAGGAGCCTGCCACCGACAGAACTTTCCGGATCGGGGCGACGTTGTCAGTAGGCTGATGCGCGTGCCCCCGGCGATCGAAGCCCGCCGACTCCACAAGTGGTACGGCGACGTCCACGCCGTCGACGCCGTCAACCTGACCATCGACGAGGGCGAGGTCTTCTGCCTGCTCGGCCCCAACGGAGCTGGCAAGTCGACAACGGTGGAGATCCTCGAGGGGCACCGGCCGCGCAGCTCGGGCGAGGTCTCGGTGCTCGGCTACGATCCGCAGACCGGAGGGCGACCGTTCCGGGAGCGGATCGGGATCGTGCTCCAGCAGCAGGCGGTGGAGGACGTGCTCACCGTGCGCGAGGCTCTGGAGCTGTACGCCTCGATGTTCCCCAAGCAACGCAGTGTCGACGAGCTCATCGACGTCGTCGGGCTGCGTCCCAAGGCTAAGCGGCGCATCCGGACGCTTTCCGGTGGCCAGCGACGCCGGCTGGAGCTGGCCCTGGGGATGGTGGGCGATCCCGACGTGCTGTTTCTCGACGAGCCCACCACCGGGTTCGACCCGTCCGCCCGCCGCCAGGCGTGGACCGTGGTGGAGGGTCTCAGCAGCCTGGGCAAGACCGTGCTGCTTACCACCCACTACATGGATGAAGCGCAGAACCTGGCCGACCGGGTAGCGGTGATCTCGGCGGGGAACATCATCGCCGAGGGAACCCCGGCCACGGTGGGAGGGAGGGGATCGGCGGCCTCCCGGATCAGCTTCCGGGTCAGCGCCAACCGCCCGTTCGATCTGCCCGACGACCTCTCCGTCGACCGCACCGAGGACGGTGAGCTCACCGTCACCACCACCGATCCAACCCGGGACCTGTACCGGCTGACCGGGTGGGCGCTCGACGCCGGGTTCAACCTGGACCGCCTGGAGGTGAGGCAACCCAGCCTGGAGGACGTGTACCTCGAACTGATCGGCGAGGAGGCGGGGGAGTGAACCGGCCATCTGATTGGTCGTTGGTGTGGGGGCAGATCCGGTACCAGAACAAGATCTTCTGGCGGACCCCGGTGGCGGCGTTCTTCACGCTGGTGTTCCCGCTGATGTTCCTGCTGGTGTTCACCGTGATCTTCGGCAACGACGAGATCCCCGACCTGGGGGTGACCACCGCGCAGTTCTACGCCCCGGCGCTGGCGGTGTTCGGGGCGGTGTCGGCCACCTACACCAACCTGGCCATCGGCACCGCCATCGCCCGCGACCTCGGCATCCTCAAGCGAATCCGGGGAACCCCGTTGCCGCCGTGGGCGTACCTGGCGGGGCGGATCGGGTCGGCGGCGTACCTGGCCGCCATTGCCGCCGTCATCATGCTCGGTGTCGGCATTCTCGTGTTCGGGGTGGAGGTGTACCCGGAGACGTTGCCGTCGCTGGTGGTCACCTTTGCCGTCGGCGTTGCCTGCTGGTCGTCGCTGGGGATGCTGGCGGCGGCGGTGAGCCCCAGCGGCGACTCCGCCCCGGCGGTGACCAATGCCACCCTGCTGCCCTTGGCCTTCATCTCCGACGTTTTCATTCCCCCTGGTCCCGACACACCGGTGTGGCTGGACACGGTGGGGAACATCTTCCCGCTCAAGCCGTTCGTTGTCGCCTTCCAGGATGCCTTCACGCCGCAGGTGGCCGCCACCACCGACTCCTGGTTGGGCCATATGCACTGGGCGGAGCTGGGGGTGATGGTGGCCTGGGGCGTCGCCGGGATCCTCCTCGCCCTGCGCCTGTTCCGCTGGGAACCCAAGGGCGGCGAGCGTGTGGGCAAACCGGCCCCGGTCACCGCCGACAAGGGCTGATCCCTCCCGAATCGATGTCGAGGCCGGATCCAGACGTTCGGGCGCCTGGCAGACTGGCGGACATGTGTGGCCGATTCGTCCAGGCGGCCGATCCCGAGATCTATGCCGACATGTTTCATGTCGACCGGGTGGTGGCGGCGGTGCTGCCCGCCTCGTACAACGTGGCGCCCACCGACCAGGTGTACGCCGTGGCGGCCCACGACGGGGAGCGGTTGCTGGGGTCGTTCTCGTGGGGCTTGGTCCCGTGGTGGGCCAAGGACCGGCGCATCGGCGCCCGCAACATCAACGCCAGGGTGGAGACGGTCGCCATCAAGGCGGCGTTCCGCGACTCGCTCGCCGGCCGCCGCTGCCTGATACCCGCCGACGGCTTCTACGAATGGCAGGCGAGGCCCAACGGCAAGCTGCCCCACTACGTGCACCGCGGCGACGGCAGCCCCATTGCCTTTGCCGGGCTGTGGGCGTCGTGGAAGGACAAGCAGACCGAGCAGCGGCTGCGCACCTGCACCATCCTCACCGGCCAACCCAACGCCACGGTGGCTCCCATCCACGACCGGATGCCGGTGATGCTCCACCGCGCTGCCTGGGCGACCTGGCTCGATCCCACCGTTACCGACCCCGAGGTGTTGTTGCCGCTGCTCGCCCTAGGCGCCAACGCCGACCTCACCGCCCATCCCGTGTCCACCCTGGTCAACAAGGTCGCCAACAACCTGCCCCAGCTGATCGAGCCGTTGACCATACCCGCCGCCGACCCGCTGCCCGGAGGGTGACCGAGAACGCCGCCGAGCGGCCCGCCCTGTTCACCGCAGCCTTCGTCACCCTATGGGTAGTTGGGTTCTGCCAGGAGATGTCGTTCGGGTTGATGGTCCACCTCCCCGGCTTCCTGGAGAGCCTGGGGGCCACCGAGGCCAGGATCGGGTTGATCTACGGAGGCGGGGCCATCGTCGCCCTGGCGCTGCGCCCGATGATGGGTCGGCTCATCGACCAGGTGGGACGGCGCCGGATCTTCCTCGCGGGGATCCCGGTCTTGGCCGTGGCGTCGGTGTCATGGCTGGCGGTGGCCGATCCAGGAGCCCCCGCCTTCGTCGCCCGCATGGCGTACACCTCCGCCGAGATCATGCTCTTCACCAACCTGCTCGCCTTCGGCTCCGATATCGTGCCCCCGCAGCGCCGCACCCAGGGCTTCGCCCTGCTCGGCATCTCCGGGCTGCTCCCCATCGGGCTGGGTTCGATCATCGGCGACCTGGTCATCGGCGACGACAACTTCAACCGGCTCTTCGTGCTGGCATCCGCGCTCGCCGTGGTGGGGTGGCTGGTGGCTTGGCTGCTGCCCAACATCGCCTCGCAGGATCCGGACCGGTTGGTGCACCGTGGGTTCCTGCGGGTGCTACGGCAGGGCGACCTGATGCCGCTGTGGCTGATCACCTGCACTTTCGCCACCGGGATCATGACGCTGTTCACCTTCATGCGCACCTACGTCGACCAGCTCGGCACCGGCTCGGTCGGCTTGTACCTGGGGACCTACGCCGGGGTCGCTATTGCGGTGCGGTTGATCGGCACCACCCGCACCGACCGGTTAGGGGTGCTCCGGCTGCTGGCAGTGGCGGCCAGCCTGTATGCGGTCGAGTTCCTGGTGCTGGGGTTGACCTCCTCGGTGACCGGTCTCCTCGTCGCCGCCGTCTGCGGCGGGTTGGGCCATGGATTCCAGTTCCCCCTCATCACCACCCTGCTGGTCGATCGGGCCCGTCTCGAGGAGCGGGGCACTGGGTTCGCCATCTTCTCCGGGCTGTTCGATGCGGTGTACCTGGTGGGGGCGCCCGTGGTGGGCATCTTGATCGTCGCCGCCGGCTACCCGGCCAGCTTCCGCATCGTCGGGTTGGCGATCTTCGCCGGATTGGCCGGATTCGTCGTCTGGGAGCGGATCCGTAGGCGATTGCCGACCGTCACCGGCGCAGCGTGACCGTCGCCGCCACCCCGCCGATCACGCCTCCGGCCACCGCCAGCGCCGTGGCCTGACCGATCGGGCCGAGGGCGGGCAGCAGGCTCGGTGGGGCCAGAATCCCGGTCAGGTTCATCACTAGGGCCACAAACAGGGTGTTGATTGTCCCGGCGACCCCGGCGCCGACGGCAAACGGTGTCGGCACCGCGCCCAGCGCCAACCGGTAGCTGACCGGGAAGGCGGCGGCAACCAGCACCGGGAGCACGACGTAGTCGGCATCGGGCCGGAGGAACGAGGCGGCCACCCAGGCAACAGCGAAGATCGCCGACAGGAACGTGAACCGGTTGCGGAACTGCGTGGTTTGCCTTTGCACCGGTATGCCCTTCAGCCAACGATCGACGTTACCTTCGTCCCGCCTCGCTCAGTTTTCCCCCGCCTCGAATCCCTCCCCGGCTCGCTTGCGCTCGGCACCCCCCCAGAGGGAGGGGAACAGACGAGGGAGGGAACATACGAGGGACGGGAAACTGTTCCCTCGGGTGGCGCGGCGGTTAGATTCGGCCGGTGGAGTGGTTGACCGACACGCAGATCTGGATCTCGTTCCTGACGCTGGCGCTGCTAGAGATCGTCCTCGGCATCGACAACGTGGTGTTCATCTCGATCCTGTCTGGAAAGCTTCCCGAGGATCAGCAGGCTCGGGCTCGCAACGTGGGGCTGGGTCTGGCGATGGTGATGCGCATCCTGCTGCTGCTGGCCATCTCCTGGGTGATAGGTCTCACCGCCACCCTGTTCGAGGTGTTGGGCCAGGAGATCTCCGGTAGAGACCTCATCCTGGTCGCCGGGGGGCTCTTCCTGCTGGCCAAGGCAACCTTCGAGATCCACGAGAAGCTGGAGGGAGAGGATGGCCACACCGGCGGCGGGGTTGCCGTGTCCTTCGGTTCGGTCATCGCCCAGATCCTGGCGCTCGATCTCGTGTTCAGTCTGGACTCGGTGATCACCGCGGTGGGGATGGCTGACGAGGTGGGGGTGATGATCGCCGCCGTTATCGCCGCCGTCGGGGTGATGCTGGTGTCGGCTCGGGTCATCAGCGAGTTCGTCAACCGTCACCCCACGGTGAAGATGCTGGCATTGAGCTTCCTGCTGCTCATCGGGATGTCGCTGGTCGCCGAAGGCTTTGACGTACACAT
>JACDBE010000182.1 GCA_013695075.1 Acidimicrobiia bacterium | reverse complement strand
CCATCGACCTGCCGCAGCGAGTGATCCGGGCAGCAAACGCTGAAGTCGGAGTGGCTCTCGACGTCACCGACACGCGCAGCCAGGTCATGGCGGCGGGTCGCTCTGGGAACCTGATCGACCAATTCCGGTCATGGGTCATGGGGTTCGTCGAGCCCAGGGAACTCGATGAGCGGTACCGGCTTGAAGACGCCACCCTCGAGGCGTGGCTGGCGGACCTGCCCGATGCCAAGTTGCGGAACCCAGTGGAGCCGTCCTTCAGCGGTGCCTCGGGTTCGATCGTGGTGGAGCCGGGAGTGGACGGCCTCTACCTCGATGCGGCCACGGTGGCCGCCGCCGCCGCCGATGCCTTCACTCGGCAATCGTCGCCGTTCACCGTCGCCGTCGACTGGACGCCCATTCCCCCCCGGGTCACCCCGCAGCGGCTCAAACGGGCGGTGGCCGCCGCCGAGAGGCTCGCCGACTCGCACCTCACCGTGTCCATCGGCGAGCACGTCACCAGGCTCGGGCAGCGCACCATCAACCGCTGGATCGTCTCGGAGCGGCGGGGCGGCTCGCTGAAACCGGTGTTCCAACCCGAGGTGGTGCAACGATCGCTGGAACGCATCCTGGCTCCGTTCGCCGACGAGGGCGAGCCACCCACGTTCACCATCGTCGACGGGGCGGTGGCCGTCGAGCTTGGGATCCCCCCTACCCGCTGCTGCGCCGACGGGGTCTCCGCCATCGTCTTCGATGCGATCACGGCCCAAACCGGGGACACCGTGGTGCTGCCGCTGGTGGAGACGGTCGACCGGGAAACCCAGGCGGCCAACGTCGGCATCGTGGAACTGGTCGCCGAGTTCACCACCTTCCATGCCTGCTGCGAGAACCGTGTGGAGAACATCCACCGCATCGCCGACCTCATCCGGGGTGTGGTCATCGACCCCGGGGAGTCGTTCTCGGTCAACGACTACGTGGGGGAGCGGACGGCGGCGAAGGGGTTCGTGGCCGCAGGCACCATCCAACAGGGTCGGTTCGAGGACGCCATCGGCGGGGGGATCAGCCAGTTCGCCACCACGATGTTCAACGCATCGTTCTTCGCCGGGCTCGACTTCGTGGAGTACCAGTCGCATTCGATCTACATCAGCCGCTACCCCTACGGGCGGGAGGCCACCCTGTCGTACCCGAACCCCGATCTGGTGGTAACCAACACCACGCCATACGGGATGCTGATCTGGCCTACCTACACCGATTCTTCGATCACCATCCAGCTGTGGTCCACCGAGTACTGGGACGTGGTGCAAACCGGCCAGAGCTCGTACCCCATCGGCCAGTGCACCCGGGTGGAGACCTATCGCTCGAGGGTAAACCCAGCGGGGGTGGCGGAGCAGGACGTGGTGTACGCCACCTACCGTCCGGGCGAGGGGCTCGATTGCGCCGGCAACCCCACCCCCGAGATCGTCATCGAGATCGAGTGACGGCACCCCGGTGGCCCGGGCAGGGGTAAACCGACGTGACCCTGAACAAGAGGATGAAGCGGAGACATCAACCCAGGATCTGGGCAGGGGACCGTGTCCCGCCCCAGCGAAAACCCACGACGTATGGCTAGCTTGGCGTCATGCACTTCCTGCCCACGGGGCCGTCGTATAACGGTGCACCGCTAGATCGGGACGCCCTCGGCGACGATCCCATCGAGGCGGTTCGCCGCTGGTTGGATGAGGCGTACGTAGCCCAGGTGCCCCAACCCAACGCCATGAGCCTGGCCACCGCCAGCGAGGGCGGGCGACCGTCGGTGCGCACCGTGCTGCTCAAGTCGATCGACAGTGGGCTGGTATTCTTCACCAACTACGGCTCCATGAAGGCGGCCGAACTGGAGGCCAACCCCTGGGGGGCGGTGTCGCTCACCTTGCTGACGCTGCACCGCCAGGTGCGGGCCGCCGGCCGGGTGGAGCGGATCACCGCCGCCGAATCCGACGAGTACTTCATCACCAGGCCCCGCGGGGCGCAGCTGGCCGCCGCCGCCTCCTCGCAGAGTCGGGTGCTCGGCGACCGACAGGAGTTGGTGGATCGGATGGCGCAGCTGGACGACTCCTATCCCGATGTGGTGCCCCGCCCACCGCACTGGGGCGGCTACCGGCTTCTCCCTAGCCGTGTCGAGTTCTGGCAGGGTCGGCTCGATCGAATGCACGACCGGGTAGAGTTCGTCCGCCACGGCGACACCTGGCTGAGCCGGCTGCTGTGGCCCTAGGGGTTGCTATCGGCTCTTCGGCTGACGCCTCATCGCGGTGCGATTGGCGGCCCCAGCCCCAACCGCCGGAGCTGCGCTCATAGCCCGGCTCCATCAGCCGCGCCTGGCGGGCGGCTGTCAGTAAGCGCCGCCCAGCTTGCGATGGTCCCAGGAGCTGATTCGCTGCGGTTCTACCACCACCGCGGTGTTCTTGGCGGCGAACCGGCCGAAGGCCTGCCGCAGCGACTCCCGATCCGGGAATGGGACCGGTTGGTCACCGGAGAAGGGGTAGCGGGCGGCCAGGATCCCGTACAGGTCGAGCACGTAGTCCGGGTCGTCGATCAACCGGGCCTCCCCTTGGATCATCACCCCGCGCAAGTCCTCATAACGCTCGCCCTCCTCGACCAGGATCCCCACCTTCGGGTTGCGCTTCAGGTTGACGATCTTCTGGGACTTGGTGAACGAGCGGAACACGATGGCACCCTGGTCAAGGGCGTACCACATGGGAGCCACGTGCGGGTATCCACGGTGGTCGATGGACGACACCATCAGGGTGCGGGGAGCGGCGAGGAAGTCCATCCGTTCGCCCTCGGTCATCGTTATCTCCTTCTTTGCCATACCGCCTCCCCGCGGGTTCCGAAGTGGCCGTCACGGTATTGTGGTCCACCCGGGGCACGGGCGACCACGCCAGCGGCGGCCGAGGCACTCACCGGGGTGGGCAGCAGCGACATCGTTCACAACCAGGCGACAACCATCCGTAGCAGATCCCCCAACCGGAGATGGTGGGGAGAGAGGGCACCGCTCATGAACGACAAGATCACCGCACCCGCCGTCATCGCCCGCAAGGGCGGCGCCAAGATCAAGATGGTGACGGCATACGACGCGCCCACGGCCCGCATTGCCGACCGGGCCGGTGCCGACATCATCCTGGTGGGCGACTCGATGGGCAACGTGGTACTCGGTCGGCCCGACACCCTCTCGGTCACCGTCGACGACATGATCCATCACACCGCCGCCGTCGCCACCGCCTCCCCGCGGGCGATGGTCCTCGGTGACATGCCATGGCTGTCGTACCACTCCTCGACCGACGAGACCGTCACCACCGCCGGCAGGTTGGTCCGCCAGGGCGGTGCCGAGGCGGTGAAGCTGGAAGGTGGCCGTAAGCGGATCAGGATGATCCGGGCCATCCTCGATGCCGAGATCCCGGTGATGAGCCATCTCGGCCTCACCCCCCAGTCGGTGCACGCCATGGGCGGGTACCGGGTCCAGGGCAAGGATGCCGCCGTGGCCCACGAACTCATCAGCGACGCCATCGCCCTCGCCGACGCCGGGGTGTTCGCCATCGTGCTCGAAGGCGTCCCCGACACGGTGGCGGCACTCATCACCCGTCAGGTCCCGGTACCCACCGTCGGCATCGGTGCCGGGCCCTCCTGCGACGGGCAGGTGCTGGTGTTCCACGACGTGCTCGGGCTCCACGACGGCCATATCGCCAAGTTCGTACGCCAGTACGCCCGGCTGGCCGATGTCGCCGTCGAGGCGCTGGGACGATTCTTCGCCGACGTCGAGTCGGGGGCGTTCCCCAGCGACGCCGAGACCTACCACATGTCCGCCGAGGCGGCCCAGATGCTGCTCGACCTGGAGCAGGCGGGTGACGACTGGGGCCGGTTCCGCGGCGATCACCTGCTCGCCGACGACGTCATGGACCGCTGACCGTTCTATTCCAGCGATTGTCCGGGCTGCGGGTAGCCGCGCCCGGGCACCAGGGCCCAGGCCCGATCGAGCCGCGCGGCGGGCCGGTTACACTGCTGGTGCTCGACAGACCCCTGCTCCCGGAGAGACCGGGGGCCTTCCTTTCCGGATGTCCACAGGAGGTGTGAGCCTTTGCGTTCCTATGAACTGATGATCATCCACAGACCGGAGATGGCCGAGACGGACGTCGCCGGCCAGGTGGCCGAGGTGGAGAAGGCCATCGCCGAGTCCGGTTCGGTGATCAGTAGGGATCTCTGGGGGAAGCGCCGTTTCGCCTACGAGATCGATCATCTCCACGAGGGCCACTACTCGGTGGTGAGTTTCGAGGCGGAGCTGGAGCTGGTCGACCGCCTCGATCGGGCCCTGCACCTGTCCGACGCCGTGATGCGCCACAAGATTGTCAGGCGGGGGGCGGCGTGACCCCTCTGGTTTCTGTCGCACCTTCGTTGCATAGTGGAGCCGTAATCGAGATCGACGAGAGAGATGTGACATGACGACGAATTCCGTGACGCTGGTCGGCAACCTGGTGGACGACCCCGAGCTGCGCTTCACCCCCAGCGGGGTGGCGATGGTGAAGGTGCGCTTCGCCGTAAACCGCCGGTTCCGCGACCGCAACGACGAATGGCAGGAGGAAACCAGCTTCTTCGGGGGCACCTGCTGGCGGGACATGGCCGAGAACGTGGCCGAATCGCTGACCAAGGGGATGCGGGTCATCGTCACCGGTTCCCTCGAGCAACGCTCCTGGGAGACCCAGGAGGGTGACAAGAGGTCAGTGGTCGAGGTGCGCATCGACGAGATCGGGCCTTCCATCCGGTGGGCCACCGCCGCCGTTACCAAGACCCCCCGCGCCGGCGGCGACACTTGGTCCGACGGCGGCCGTTCCACCGTATCTACGCCCCCGGCCCCGGTAGCGCGGGACGACTACGGGCCCGACGAAGCCCCCTTCTGATCTACCGAGGAGCCTGAGATGCCACCAGTCAAGCGAGCCCCACGACGGAGACGGCCGACCGCCGCCGACAGCCGCCGACGTCGCAAGGTATGCCAGTTCTGCGACGAGAAGGCCGAGCCCATCGACTACAAGAACGTCGCCATGCTGCGCAAGTTCGTGTCCGACAAGGGCAAGATCCGCACCCGGCGGGTCACCGGCAACTGCGGCATTCACCAGCGCGCCGTCGCCCGGGCCGTCAAGAATGCCCGGGAGATGGCGCTGCTCCCCTACGTGCAGACCCGGGCGTAAGGCGATGAAGCTCATTCTGGTCGAGGATGTCCAGGATCTCGGGGCCAAAGGCGACGTTGTCGACGTGGCCGACGGGTACGCCCGCAACTACCTGGTGCCCAAGCGCAAGGCCGTGAAGGCCACACGCGGCGCCATCGCCCAGGCAGAGGCGGTGCGCTCCGCCCGGGTCGAGGCGGCGACGCGGGTCCGTGGCGACGCCGAACAGATCGCCCAACTGCTGGCGGGGACGCGGGTCGTGGTAGCCGCCAGGGCCGGGGACGAGGGTCGCCTGTTTGGTTCGGTGGCCGAGCACGACATTATCGAGGCCATCAAACGGTTCACCGGTGTCGATGTGGAGCGCAAGATCGTGTCGATCCCGG
>JACDBE010000147.1 GCA_013695075.1 Acidimicrobiia bacterium | reverse complement strand
GTGTAGGTCTCGGTGGAGTCGCCTCCGTACAGGATGAGCTGCCGCTGGCGGTCGGTGAGGTCCTCGAAGGGCGTGTCCAGGTCGAAACCCTCGGCCTCGCCCACCGAGGACAGCACCCGCTGGAAATAGCGCATCCGATGGCGGCCGCCCCAAGGAGCGATGGCTCCGTCGGCGATGGTGCGCGACGGCTGGGCCACGATGAGGGTCGGGTCGACCTGGTATCGGGTGCCCAGACCGTGGCATTCGGGGCAGGCGCCGTACGGGCTGTTGAATGAGAAGTTGCGCGGTTGCAGCTCCTCGAAGGAGTGCCCGCAGGCGGAGCAGGCATACTGCTGGCTGAAGCTGAGGGTGGGGCCGTCGATGATGTCGATGACGGCGATGCCGTCGGCCAACCCCAGCGCTGTCTCCACCGAGTCGGTGAGCCGCCGCTCGATGCCTTCCCGGCTCACCAGGCGGTCGATCACCACCTCGATGGTGTGTTGGAAGTAGCGGTCGAGCCTGATGTCCTCGGTGAGGTCGCGCACCTCGCCATCGATGCGGGCTCGGGCGAAGCCGTCCCTGGCCAGGTCGGTGAGCAGCGCCTCGTACTCGCCCTTGCGTCCCCGCACCACCGGGGCCAGCACCTGGAACCGGGTGCCTGCAGGCAGCTCTAGCACCTGATCGACGATCTGCTGTGGGGTCTGCCGGGCGACCGGGGTCCCGTCGAACGGGCAGTGCGGAACGCCGATGCGGGCGTACAGCAGCCTCAGGTAGTCGTGGACCTCGGTGACCGTGCCCACCGTGGAGCGCGGGTTGCGGCTGGCCGTCTTCTGGTCGATGGAGATCGCCGGCGACAAACCCTCGATGAAGTCCACCGCCGGCTTGTCCATCTGCCCCAGGAACTGCCGGGCATACGCGGACAGGCTCTCCACGTAGCGACGCTGGCCCTCGGCGTAGATGGTGTCGAACGCCAGCGACGACTTGCCCGATCCGGAGAGCCCGGTGAACACGATCAGCTGGTCACGTGGCAGCTCCAGGTCGATGTTGCGCAGGTTGTGCTCCCGCGCGCCCTTGATAACGATTGTGTCGCTCGCCACCCGAATCCAGGTCCCCGGTCGCCGTCCGGCGAGTGTACCGAAGGGGTGTGACACGAAAGGCGGCCCAGACGCCGGGGACGACGGCATCGCACCCCCCCAACTTCAGCCGATTGCTGGTCGCCACGACACGTGATCCGCTCAGGTTGGCGACCACACGGCCCACACCGCCAATTTCAGCGGATCAGGGTCGCCACGACACGCTGCAACCTCAGGTTGCGACTGTTCACCGGGCGGCTTCGACGATGTCGTGCAGCTCGCGCTTCAGCTCATTGATCTCGTCGCGGAGGCGGGCGGCGTACTCGAAGCGGAGCTCGGCGGCAGACTCGTGCATCTCCTCCTCCAGGCTCTGTATCAGCCGGCCCAGGTCGTCGCGGGACAGGTCGATCGGGGTACGCGAGGTCAGCTCCCGGCTGCGCCGCCGGGCCGACGGGGCCTCGCCCGACTGGACCAACTCCAGGATGTCGGACACCTTCTTGCGGATGGTCTGCGGGTCTATGCCGTGGTCCCGGTTGAACCTCACCTGCATTCCGCGCCGCCGGTTGGTCTCGCTGATGGCCCGGCGCATCGAGTCGGTGACCCCGTCGGCGTACATGATCACCTGACCCTCCACGTTGCGGGCGGCTCGGCCGATGGTCTGCACCAGGCTGGTCTCCGAGCGCAGGAAGCCCTCCTTGTCGGCGTCGAGGATGGCCACCAGCGACACCTCGGGCAGGTCGAGACCCTCGCGCAGCAAGTTGACCCCCACCAGCACGTCGTACTCCCCCAGCCGCAGCTCGCGCAGGATCTGCACCCGTTCCAGAGTGTCGATGTCGCTGTGCAGGTAGCGGGCCTTGAGCCCCATCTCCAGCAGGTAGTTGGTCAGGTCCTCGGCCATCTTCTTGGTCAGGGTGGTGACCAGCACTCGCTGGTCATTGTTGGCCCGGGTGCGCACCTCCTCCATCAGGTCGTCGATCTGACCCTTGGTGGGTCGCACCACCACCTCGGGGTCGACCAGCCCGGTGGGACGGACGATCTGCTCCACCACCTGGGTGGAATGCTCGATCTCCCAAGAGCTGGGGGTCGCCGAGAGCAGCAGCGCCCGGTTGGTGCGCCCGTACCACTCCTCGAAGGTGAGCGGGCGGTTGTCGATGGCGCTGGGAAGCCGGAAGCCGTGCTCCACAAGCACGTCCTTGCGGCTGCGGTCCCCGGCGTACTGGCCGTGGATCTGGGGGATGGTGACGTGGCTCTCGTCGATGACGGTGAGGAAGTCGTCGGGGAAGTAGTCGAGCAGGGTGTAGGGGGGCTGCCCCGGCTCCCGGCCGTCGAGGTGGCGGGAGTAGTTCTCGATCCCGGCACAAGTCCCGATCTCCCGCATCATCTCCAGGTCGTAGTTGGTGCGCATCCGCAACCGCTGCGCTTCCAGCAGCTTGCCCTGGCGCTCCAACACGGCGAGCCGATCCCGCAGCTCGACTTCGATGGTCGCCATCGCCCGCCGCATCCGCTCCCGGTCGGTGACGTAGTGAGTGGCGGGGAGCACCCACAGTTCGGACATCTCGCCGATGACCTCACCGGTGATGGGGTTCATCTGCAGGATTCGTTCCACCTCGTCGCCGAAGTACTCCACCCGGTACACCGTCTCCTCGTAGGAGGGGAAGACCTCCAGGGTGTCTCCCCGCACCCGGAACCGGCCCCGGATGAGGTTCACCTCGTTGCGCTCGTATTGGATGTCGACCAACCGGCGCACCGCAAAGTCGAGGGGGATCTGCACGCCCCGGATCAGCCGCAGCAGCTGGCCCTTGTACTGCTCGGGGGAGCCCAGCCCGTATATGGCCGACACCGAGGCCACGATTATGACGTCACGCCTGGTGAGCAGGGCGGCGGTGGCGGAGTGGCGCAGCCGATCGATCTCATCGTTGATCGTCGACTCCTTCTCGATGTAGGTGTCGGTGGAGGGCAGGTACGCCTCCGGCTGGTAGTAGTCGTAGTAGCTGACGAAGTACTCCACCCGGTTCTCCGGGAAGAACTGGCGGTATTCGTTGGCCAACTGGGCCGCCAAAGCCTTGTTGGGAGCCAGCACCAGGGTCGCCTTCTGCACCTGCTCGATGACCCAGGCCACCGTTGCCGACTTGCCCGATCCGGTGATGCCCAGCAGGGTCTGGAAACGGTCGCCGCGGCCGATGCCTTCGGCCAGCCGGGCGATGGCCCGCGGCTGGTCCCCGGCGGGGGCGAACTCGGATCTGAGGACGAAGGGCTGCACCCGGCTCAGGGTACCGCCGACCCCTCCCCGTACTCGACGTCACAGCCGACCCATCGCCGCCACCATCCCTCGACGGCTGCGGCGAGCAAGGTCCGGTCGCCGTCGTTTTCTATGACCGAATCCGCTGCCGCCCGCCATTGCTCGGGCTGCGGCTGGATCCGCATCCTGCGGGTGACGTCCTCGGGGTCCATGCCCCGCCGCACCGCCCGCCAGAACCGCATCGAGGTGGGAGCCAGCACCACCAACCGGTGCCAGCGCAGCGGCGGGTCGAGCAGCGGCATTTCCACGGCGACCACCTCGCCGGCGT
>JACDBE010000141.1 GCA_013695075.1 Acidimicrobiia bacterium | reverse complement strand
GCGCAGGACGCCGCACTGGATGCAGCGCAGCGCCGCCGCCTCGCCGCTCCTGGTCACGAACACGAACGACCGACCACCCCCCTTGGCGACGGCGGCGATGGCCAGCACCGCCGCCTGCATCAGCACCCCACCCCCAGGGGGTTCCTCGGCGCGGTCGATGACCTCCACCAGCGGCCACACCCGGGCGGTAGGTTCGCTGAGCTCCACCCCGGTGACCATCGTCTCCACGGTGGGCACCGCACCGGCGAAGACCACGGTGAAACGCTCGGCCGCCGCCCGGCGCCGCACCAGGTCGCGCACCGCCAGCGTCGGTGTCTGCGGGGACTTCATGGCGGCCCGGCCCTCCTCGACCACCACGGTGAGGGCCAAGTCCCCCAATGGCCACAGGGCGATTTCCCTGGTGCCCACCACCAGCTGACCGGGCGCCGACAGCGGCGCCGCCCACGCCCGGGTCGTCTCCCTTGCTGGAGCCGACGAGGTGGCCAACCAGGGGGCGACTCCGCGGGCTGCCTCCAGCTGGGCGGCAAGGGCGGTGGCCTCGAGGACGGTGGGGCCGATGACGGCGGCGGACCGGCCGGCGGCCAGTACCGGGCCGGCCAGCTCGGCGATGAGGCGGCCCCACGGCCCCCCACCCACCAGGTACTGGGGTCTGACCCGGGAACCGGCAGCGATGCTGGCCGCCAATCCCGCCGCCGGCGGGCCGGAGGTTGCCCCAACCGGCGGTGAGGCGGCAGCCGCCATCGCTGGGGCGATGGCGATCCGCCGCGGGGCGTTGGGGGGCACCGCCTTGGCAAGGAGCACGGCGAACGGCGCCACATAATGGACCGCCGCCCAGCGCATGGTCTCGATGAGCCGGGGCGTGAGCACCGGCAGGTCGCCGACCTTGCCCAACAGGGGCCGGAGGTTGTCGGGATCGCCGTCGGCGAGGACCTCGGTGACGAATCCTCTGGTGCGGCGGCCGGCGAGCGGGACCCGCACCAACGAGCCCAGGGTTATGCCGTCGAGGCTGTCGGGAACGACGTAGCGGAACCCGCCGTCGACGGCGAAGGTGGCCACGTTGGGTACGACCCGGACGATCCGGGTCAGGGAGCAGCCCCTCGCATGGCGGCGACCCGGTCCCACAACCGATCTGCCACCTGCCGCTTGGTCAGCAGCGGCCACGGCTCGACGACGCCGTCGGGGGTGATGAGCGCCACCTCGTTGGTGTCAGTGCCGAACCCGGAACCGGCCCTGGTGACATCATTGGCGACCAGCAGATCGACACCCTTACGTCTTGCCTTGACCACCGCCTCATCCAGCGACCCGGTCTCGGCGGCGAAGCCAACCAGGAACGGGCGGGGCGACATCTTGGCCACCCCGGCGAGGATGTCCGGGGTTGGCTCGAGGACGATGTGGGGTGGCCCGTCGGCACGGCGCAGCTTGCCGGCGGCGGGGTCGGCGGGGCGGAAGTCGGCTACCGCCGCCGCCAGCACAGCCACGTCGGCTTCGGCGGCCGCCTTCCACACCGCCGCCGCCATCTCCTCGGCGGTGTCGACCACCACCACGGTGACCCGGCGCTGCTCGACGGCGCCGGCGGTGGTAACCAAAGTCACCTCCGCCCCCCGTTGCGCGGCCGCCTCGGCCACGGCGTTGCCCATCCGTCCCGACGAGCGGTTCCCCAGGTAGCGCACCGGGTCGATGGCCTCCCTGGTGCCTCCGGCGGAGACCACCACCTGCCATCCCCCCAGGTCCCCCGGCGCCAGCGCTGCCTCCACGGCGGCCACGATCTCCTCCGGCTCCACCATCCGACCGATGCCCTCGTCGCCGCCGGCGAGGGCCCCGGTGGCGGGGCCGACCACCAGATAGCCATCGGAGCGCAAGGTGGTCATGGTGCGCTGGGTGGCCGGGTGCTCCCACATCTCGGTGTGCATCGCCGGGGCCAGCACCACCGGCTTGCCCCAGGCGGCGAGAGCGGTTGCGGTGAGGGCGTCCTCGGACAGCCCGGTGGCGATGCGGCTCAGGGTGGCGGCAGTGGCCGGGGCCACGACCACGACATCGGCCCAGCGCGCCAGCGTGGTGTGGGGGCTGACATCGGTGGCGGCGAACAGGCCGACCACAGGTGTACTACCGGTGATGGCCGCCAGCGTCTGCACCCCCAGGAACCGGGTGGCGCTGTCGGTCATCACGGTGCGCACCTGGGCCCCGGCGTCCACCAGCCGCCGCGCCAGGTACGCCGCCTTGTAGGCGGCCACCCCACCGCTGACCCCGAGCACGATGTGGCGACCCGACAGCATCAGCATCGCCCTTGCAGGGTCAGGCCTCTTCGATTTCCTCGATGTCCCGGTCCACGGTCACCTTGCCTTCGTCGATCTCCTCGAGGGCGATCGACAGCGGCTGGCGGGACAGCGAGTGCACCTGGGGAGGCACGTAACCACCGAGCCCCTCGCCCAGCTCGTTGAAGTAGGCGTTGATCTGGCGGGCGCGACGGGCGGCGAGCACCACCAGCCCGAAGCGCGAGTTGGTCCGCTCCAGCACGCGGCCGATGGGAGGCTCGATCATCGTGGTTGATCTCCTGGTACGAGGGTTTCCCGGACTGCGGGAGGAAGGGCCTCCATCATAGTGCCGCCGGCCCGTGACCCGATTCGGCGGTCACTGCCGCCAGGCGAGCCAGCAGCTCGCCGACCACCTCATCCACCGCCAGCTGCGAGGTGTCGATGACGATCTGGTAGTGGTCGGTGTCCAGGTAATCGACGCCGTAGAAGCGCCGATAGCGCCCCGCCTCCGACTCGGTGCGTTCCCGCAGAGCGGCGATGGTGGCGGCCAGATCGATGTTCTCCCGCTCGGTGTCCCGCATCGAGGCGTAGATGCGGGCGGCTGCCACCTCGGTGCTGACGTCGAGGAAGACCTTCACTGCGTCTGAAATGAAGAACCAGGCCATCCGGGCGTCGATGACGAAGCTGTCCCCGGTAGCTGCCAGTCTCATCGTCCTGGCGTCGATCTCGGCGTCGATGGCGTCGTCACCCTCGGCCACCCGGGACAGCTCCAGGATGCTCATCCCCCGCTCCGCCGCCATCTCCCGCATGAAGTCCCCGGCGGACACATGGCGTAGCGCGAGATGTTCGGCGACCCGCTTGGCCACCACGCTCTTGCCGGACCCGGGCCGGCCGGAGATGGCGACGACCAGCCTGGACCGACCTGGTGGGGAGCCGATCAGGCGAACCGGTCGAGCAGGGCGGCCCGCTGGCGGGGCCCCAGACCCCGCAGCTTGCGGTCCTGGTGGATCCCGATCTCTTCCATCAGCCGCTTGGTCGACACCTTGCCCATCCCGGGGAGGGCTACCAGCAGCGGGGCCAGCTTGGTCCCGGCCAGCACCGGGTCGTGCTCGGCGCGCTGCAGCACCTCGCCGAGGGTGAGGCTCCCGGTGCCGAGCAGCGC
>JACDBE010000189.1 GCA_013695075.1 Acidimicrobiia bacterium | reverse complement strand
CGACTCCACCGAGACCTACACGGTGAGCTACCAGAACCGCTTCGGCCGCACCCGCCGCTACCAAGCGGCCTACGAGGGCGCCGTCCCCTGGGTGGAGCGACGCTACCGGGATGCGGAATCGGACTCGGCTCGCGAGGCCTACACCGAGTTCATGCGAGAGGTGCCCTGCGACGTGTGCCACGGGGGACGGCTCAATCCGGTGGCGCTGGCGGTGACCGTCGGCGAGCGCAACATCTTCGAGGTCTCCTCGCTGCCACTGCGAGAGACGATCTCCTTCTTCGAGTCGCTCGAGCTGGACGAACGAGCCAGCGCCATCGCCGCCCCGGTAGTCAAGGAGGTCACCGCCCGGCTACGTTTCCTGGTCGACGTGGGGCTGGAGTACCTGACGCTGATGCGGTCGGCGGCCACGCTGGCCGGCGGTGAAGCGCAGCGCATCCGGCTGGCCACCCAGATCGGGTCGGGGCTCGTGGGGGTGCTCTATATCCTCGACGAGCCCTCGGTGGGGCTGCACCAGCGGGACAACCACCGACTCATCGAGACCCTGATCCGGCTGCGCGACCTGGGCAACACCCTCATCGTGGTGGAGCACGACGAGGAGACCATCCGCGTCGCCGACCACATCGTCGACATTGGCCCCGGCGCCGGCGAGCACGGGGGCGGCATCGTGGCCGAGGGGAAGTTGGCCGACATCGTCGCCGAGCCGTCGTCGATCACCGGGGACTATTTGGCGGGCCGGCGCTCCGTCGCCGTCCCCCAGCACCGGCGCCGTGGATCCGGAGGATCGCTGGCGGTGGTGGGCGCCACCGAGAACAACCTCGACGACATCGATGTCGACTTCCCGCTGGGTCGGTTGGTGGCGGTCACCGGTGTCTCCGGGTCGGGCAAGTCGACGCTGGTGGAGGACATCCTGTCCCGGGCGCTGCACAACGCCCTGCACGGTTCCCGGGCGCAACCGGGCCGGCACCGCCGGTTGACCGGGGTGGAGCAGGTGGACAAGGTCATCAACATCGACCAGTCGCCCATCGGGCGCACCCCCCGCTCCAACCCGGCCACCTACACCAAGGCCTTCGACCGCATCCGCCATCTCTACGCCTCCACCCCCGACGCCAGGATGCGGGGATACCAGCCGGGCCGGTTCTCCTTCAACGTGTCCGGGGGCCGCTGCGAGACCTGCAAGGGCGACGGCACGCTGCGCATCGAGATGCACTTCCTGCCGGACGTATACATCCCCTGCGATACCTGCAAGGGGAGGCGCTACAACCGGGAGACCCTGCAGGTGCAGTTCAAGGGCCATTCCATCGCCGACGTGCTGGAAATGTCCATCGAGGAGGCGCTGCACTTCTTCGAGAACCAGCCGGGCATCGCCCGCATCATGCAGACCCTGTTCGACGTAGGGTTGGGCTACATCCGGTTGGGCCAGCCTGCGCCAACCCTGTCAGGCGGCGAGGCGCAACGGGTGAAGCTGTCTGCCGAGCTGGGGAAGCGGTCCACCGGGCGCACCTTCTACATCCTCGACGAGCCCACCACCGGGCTCCACTTCGAGGATGTGCGCAAGCTGCTCGAGGTGTTGCAGCGGCTGGTCGACCAGGGCAACACGGTGGTGGTCATCGAGCACAACCTCGACGTGGTGAAGTCGGCGGACTGGGTCATCGACCTGGGACCCGAGGGAGGCGGTGACGGCGGCCGGCTGGTCGCTGTCGGTACCCCCGAGGAGGTGGCCGCCACCACAGGCTCGTACACCGGCAAGTTCCTCGCCGACTTGCTGGGCCCTTCGCGATGACCCCGTCCGGGCTGGCTATCTCGGGACGGGTCACCCCAGTGCGCGCCGCCGCGGGCTGAGCGACTAGCGGTGGTGAGCGACGACTGGGTCGATCTCGCCAGCTGGTGGGTGGACGAGGCGGCGACCGACCCGGCGTTCACCACCGATGTGCTCCCCCTCACCGCCCAGCTGCTCGACGGGGTCGAGGGGCCGCTGCTCGACCTGGGTTGCGGCGAGGGGCGGATGCTGCGTGCCCTGGCCGGGGCGGGGCGGCCCCTTGTCGGGGTCGATATCAACGGGCAGCTGGCGGCCCTGGCCTCGACGGCTGCGCCGGTGGTCCGCGCCGGGTTGCCCCGGCTCGACTGGCTGCGGGAGGCGGCGCTTGGTGGGGTTTACGCCGTGCTGGTGGTGGAGCACATCGCCGACCTGGCCGGGCTGTGCACCGCCGCCCACCGGGTGGTGCGCGATGGCGGCGCCATGGTGGTTGTGGCCAACCATCCCGCCTTCACCGCACCCGGCGCCTCTCCTATCGCCGACCCCGACGACGGCGAGGTGTTGTGGCGATGGGGCAACTACTTCACCCCAGGCCCGGTCCCCATCGAGATCGGGGGGATGACGGTCTCCTTCCATCATCGTGCGATGGGGGAGATGCTCACCACCGCCGCCGGCGCCGGGTGGGAGCTGCAACGCCTGATCGAGCGACCACTGTCGGCGGCGGCCATCGCCCGCATGCCCGGCTACCGCGGCCAGGAGGCAGTCCCCAGACTGGTGGGGTTTCGGTGGCGTCGCGACTTTGGGACTGTCGACCCATAGCCAGCCGCGCCGTCCTCGGGCAAACTGGTGCAGTGGTAGGCACACGTCGGGGGGCGTGTTGCCACACGTCGGGGGGCGATACGGTAGTCCCTACCTACCTCGGTAGGTAGGGACTTACCATTGGTCACCGCTCGTATCATCGGCTGATGATCCCCCGCCCGTCAACCGCCTCGATTCCCGATTCGCCCGGGGTCTATATCTTCCGCGACCGCAACGGCGCCGTGCTCTACGTTGGCAAGGCCAAGTCACTGCGCAAGCGGCTGGTGCAGTACTGGAACGCCGACCTGCCGCTGCGTACCCGCGCCATGGTGGAATCGGCGGAATCCGTCGACTGGATCGTCACCGAGAGCGAGGTGGCGGCGCTGATGCTGGAGCACACCCTGGTCAAGGAACACCGCTCCCGGTTCAACGTGCGGCTGCGCGACGACAAGAGCTTCCCCTACCTGGCCATCACCCGGGACCAGGAATGGCCGCGGGCGTCCGTCATGCGGGGCCGGCGCCGCCGGGGGGTGGAGTACTTCGGTCCGTACGCCCACGCCTACGCCATTCGCCAGACACTCGACCTGCTGCTGCGCACCTTCCCCATCCGCACCTGTTCGGACTCCAAGTTCCGCACCCACCAGGGGCTGGGTCGGCCCTGCCTGCTCTTCCACATCGAGCGGTGCTCGGGACCGTGCATCGAGGCGCTAACCGCCGAGGAGTATGCGGCGCATGTCGACGGACTCGCCGCCTTCCTCGACGGCGACCGCGACGATGCGGTCGATCGGCTGCGTGCCGAGATGGCGGATGTCGCCTCCCGCCAGGAGTACGAGGCCGCCGCCCGGCTGCGCGATCAGGCCACCGCCGTGGAAAAGGCACTGGCACGCCAGGAGCTTGTCTCCGA
>JACDBE010000130.1 GCA_013695075.1 Acidimicrobiia bacterium | reverse complement strand
ACGTTGAAGGAGTCAACCGGGAGGAAGCCGGCGAGTATCACAGCGCCAGCCTCTGCTCGAGGACACCGCGGTCGTACAGCTCGCCAACGCTCCCCGACTCCACGATCGACCCTTGTTCGAGAATGTAGGCCTGCGATCCCAGCGCCAGGGCGGTGTCGATGTTGTGCTCGACCAGCACCAGCGCCGCCTCGCCGGCGACGGCGGCGATCGCGGGGATGAGTTGCTCGACCACCACCGGGGCCACTCCTTCGGTGGGCTCATCCATCAGCACCACCTTCGGTTTTACGATCAGCGCCTGCGCCAGCCCCAGCATCTTCCGCTCTCCGCCGGACAGGGTCTGCGCCTCCTGCCCGAGACGCTCGCCGAGCACCGGAAACAATGCGGTCGCCGCCTCGATGCCCTCGTCAATGCATCCTCCGTTCCTGCGGCGACTCAGGCCCGATGACGTGGGTGAACCGCCACAGGAACGGTTGAGGGCGATGACGAGGTGCTCGCGGACGGTCAGACCGGGAAAGACCGCGTCTTCCTGCGGCACCCACACCACCCCGGCACGGTTGATGCGATGGCCGGGCCAGCCACTGACGTCGCCTCCGAGCAGGCGCACCGTCCCGGTCATGGGGAGCACACCCATCAGCACCTTCAACAGCGTTGTCTTGCCGGCGCCGTTGCGACCCATCACACAGGCCACCTCACCCCGACCCACCGAGAAGGTCACGTCCCGCAGCACCGTGGTCTGCCCATATCCGGCCGAGAGGCCGTCGACCGTGAGGATCGCGGTCAATGCAGTCTCCCCAGGTATGAGTCCTGCACGGCCTTGTCGTCCTGGACCTCCTCGATGGTCCCGTCGGCCAGGACGGACCCTCGATGCATCACCGTTACCCGATCGCTGACCAGTTTGATGAATTCGATGTTGTGCTCCACCACGATTACCGCCTCGACGGCGTTCTCGGCGCGAAGCTGGTGAAGCAGGTCGGCGGTGCGGCGGCTCTCGGCCTGCGTCATCCCGGAAGTGGGTTCGTCGAGCAGCAGCAAGGTCGGTTTGGTGAGGAGGACCATGCCGATCTCCAGCCATTGCTTCTCGCCATGGCTGAGGTTGCCGGCGGGGCGATGGCGGACACCGCCCAACTCCATCACCTGCAACACGCGCCCGACCTCAGACCGATCGACGGGAGCAGATCGCCCAGGCTCCTTGGGGAGGGCACCGAGCAGGAGGTTCTCCTCCACCGTCAGACCGTCGAAGACCGAGGTGACCTGAAAGACGAGACCCATGCCCAGACGCGCCCGCTCGGTGACCGGCAGGTGGGTGACGTCGGTGTCGCCGAAACGGGTAGAGCCGTGGTCGGGCGTGATGCGCCCGTAGACGAGGTGAAGCAGGGTGCTCTTGCCGGCGCCGTTGGAGCCGATCAGTCCCCGCATCTCCCCCTGGTCGACCACGATGGACACGTCATCCACGGCGGTGAAACCGCCGAAGCTCTTGGTGAGTCGGTCGACGGCGAGGACGCTCACGGGGTCCTTTCCCGGGTGAGGAAACCAAAGATCCCGGCCGGGATCACGAGGATCACCACCACCAGGATCACACCGACCACCACCAGCCAGGTGTCGAGGAGGGTACCCGACAGCCGGGCGGTGAGGTAGGGCAGGGCCACCGCCCCCACCACCGGGCCGATCAGCGTCCCCCTGCCTCCCAGCACCACCCACAGCAACACCAGCGTCGAGGAACCGATCCCCACCGCCGCCGGGGAGACGATTCCCTCATGGACGTAGAACAGGCCGCCGGCCAGACCGGCGATGGCTCCGGAGAGGACGAAGGTCCAGCGTTTGGTGCGAGCCACGTCGTAGCCGAGCGATTCGACTCGCTCCTCGTTCTGGCCGATGCCTCGGAACACCAGCCCGGAGCGGGAGCGGAGATAGCGCTTCACACCGAGATAGGTGACGATCAGGACGAGGGCGGCGAGGAGGTAGAAGCCGTGGCCGCGGTGGAACGGCCCCAGCCGCGAGGTCATCAAGATCCCGTTCTGACCACCGGTGATCGACCCCCCGGCGTTGGCCAAACGCTCTAGGGCCACCGCCACCGCCAGCGTGACGACCGCAAACTCGACCCCGCGCAGGGCTCCCCGGCCGGAGAAGGTGAAGTAGGAGATGGCCAGGGCGAGCAGGACCGATCCCGCCACGGCCACCACGAGCGCCACCCCCAACCGTAGAGGCAGGACCCAACCCTCCCGGGTGGTGAGCATCCCCACCACGTAGCCGGCGCCTCCGAAAAAGGCCGCCTGGCCAAAGGTGAACATCCCGCCGTAACCCCAGATCAGATCCACCGAGATGGCAAACGCCGCCAGCAACAGGTAGCGGCCGATGCGGTCGACGAAGAAGGCGTTGCGGCTGAGGACGGGTACCGCAATCAGCAGCGCCAGGAGGACGAGTTCGGCGCTCCGCAGGGCACGTCCACGAGAAACCCCGGGCCGCCGGAGTCGGCCGCCCGGGGTTCGCTCAATGGTGCTTGGCATTTGCGCCGGTCCGTAGCCGGCGGTTTACAGCGTGCAATCCTCCTCCGGGTCCATGTCGGGGAAGGAATCGACCAACACGTACTGGCCGTTTCGAGCCTGGACGAGGTTGATGGTCTGCTTGAGGTGGTGGGAGGGCATCATCTCCACCCGCCCCGTCGGCCCGTCGTAGGTCTGACCGACCATCGCCTCCGCCACCGCCGCCGGATCGGTCGAACCTGCCTCCTCTACGGCCTGCTTGTAGAGCCAGACGGCGTTGTAGGCACCGACCCCTTCGCCGCCGGAGGGGATCTCGCCTTCACCAAACTCGGCGGCATAGGCTTCGAGGAAAGGTTGCACGCCCGGGGCGTCCGCCGCGGTGAAGAAGGGAAGCGCCGTGTATGAACCCTCGGCCAGGTCGGCGATACCGACATAATCGGGATCACCGAGGAAGATCGTCCCGACCCCGACGGTATCCAGTAACGCGGCGTCGTCCAGAGCCTTCAAAGCCGCTCCCCACACCGCCGGATACAACGACAAGGTGTAGTCGGGTTGGGTGTCCCGAACCTCTTGCACCAGCTCGCTGAAGTCATCGGCGATCAACGGCAGGTACAGCTCGGAGACGACGGTGCCGCCGTTCTCCTCGATGATCGGCTTAGCAATCTCGAAGCTGCGCCGCGGCCAAACGTAGTCGGCTCCAAAGAGCATCACGTTGGGCCCGTACTCCTCCTGCAGGATCGGAATCAAGGGCCGGATCTGCTGGGCGGGCACTGCTCCGAAGGAGAAGAAGAGCTCGTCGCACTTCCCCCCCTCATAGGTCTCCGTGTAGAAGAGGAGCTTGCCGCCGCTCTGGACCACCTCAGCGTAGGCGGCATCGTTGGCGTCGGAGCCGATCGGCCCCATCACCAGGTCGACGTCGTCGCTCTCCACCAGCTTGCGGGCCTTGTCGACGGTGGCGGCCACATCGGTCTGGATGTCCTCGATGATCAGCTCGACCTGGCGCCCGTCGATGCCGCCCGCTTCGTTGATCTCATTGATAGCCAGTTGGGCGCTCCTCGACAGGCTGGTCCCGTACGTCGTGAAGGGACCGGTCAGATCGGCGATGATGCCAATCGTGATCGGGGTGTCGTCGCCAGCGTCACCGTCACCTCCACAGGCTGCTCCGACCAGCCCCAGGACCATGCCCACGATGACCAGGGTTGTTCTCTTCATCTGCTTCCTCCCATGGTTTTCTGTTCGTCACCGGGCCCCGCCCTCGAAGGCAGGGTCTACGCCTGGTTGCTCGGTGGTGTCGATGTGCCAGGTGCTGACCACCACCTTCTTGTCCGTGTAGAAATCGACGGCGTCGTTGGCCCGACCCCGGTGCGACCCATAGAAGGAGCTCTTGCGACCCCCCACCGCGTAGAAAGCGATGGGGGCCGGGGTGCCGACGTTTATGCCGATCTGACCGACGTTGGCCCGCTGGCGGAACTCCCGGGCGACCCCGCCGTGTTCGGTGTAGATGGCGGCGGTGTGGCCATAGGCGCTGGCGTCGATGATGGCGAGGGCCTCATCCAGCCCGCTCACCTTCTGCAGGCACCGAACCGGACCGAACAGTTCCTGGTCGAAGATCTCCATCCCTGGGGAGGCGCTGACGATGGTGGGCCCGATCCAGTTGCCCCTCTCGAAACCGGCGACCGTCGCTCCCCGGCCGTCAAGGAGAACGGTGGCGCCTTCGGCCACGGCCTTGTCGACCGACTCTTCGAGCCGGGTCCTGGACTCGGGCGAGATAACGGGCCCGAGGGTGGTGGTCTCATTCATGCCGTAGCCGAGCCGGAGGACCTTGACGGCGGCGAGGAAACGGTCCATCACCCGGTCGTAGACGGATTCGTAGATGAGGAGGTTGGACCCGGCGAAGCAGCGCTGGGAGCTGCTGCCCAGCATCGAAGAGACCATATTGGGGAGGCATTTGTCGAGCTCGGCGGTGTCGGTCACCACCAGATGGTTCTTCGATCCGCCTTGTGCCTGGCAACGCTTGCCGTATCCGGTGGTTAGTTTGTAGACCCGTTCGGCGATCTCCGACGACCCGACGAAGGACATTCCCACCACGTCGGGGTGTTCGGCCAGACGTTCCACCACGGTGCGGTCGCCGAGGACCATGTTGACCACTCCGGGAGGGAATCCGGCCTCGTCAGCGAGTTCCACCAACCTGACCGTGGTGAGAGGGCAGTGTTCACTGGGTTTGACGATTACCGGGTTGCCGGTGGCCACCGCCCAGGTGAAGTAGAGGGGGATCATGGCCGGAAAGTTGAACGGGGCGACGATGGCAAACGGCCCCAGCGGCTCGCGGATGTACTCGATGTCGACCCCGGAGCCGACGTTCTCGGTGACCGAGCCTTTCATCGTCTCGGTGGCAGCGGCGGCGTGTTCGATGTACTGGAGCGCCCGCAGCATCTCCCCCCGGGCTTCGGCCAGGGTCTTGCCGTTCTCTTCAACCAGGATCCGGGACAGTTCCTCCCGGGCTTCCCATATCAGGTGGCGATAGCGGAACATCATCGCCGACCGGGTAGGAATTGGGGTCATCCACCAAACCCGGAACACCGCGACCGCCGCCGCCACCGCCCGGTCGATGTCGGCGGCGTTCGACTGGGGATGGGTGGCGATGGTCTCGCCGGTGGCGGGGTTGGTCACCGGAATCGAGCCGGTACCCTCGATCGGGGTCCAGGCACCCGCCACGAAGTTCTCGAGCACCCTCATGTTGGGAGCGTAATCGACACTGCCCTTCGGGGCACCGAGCACTGCCCGTTCGAGCTGCGCACGCGATAGCTCCCCGCGAGTCCGACTTCGTCCCGATGTCAACACTTGTAGTCTCCGTCACAGTGCCGCGGTATCTGGATTCGGAGGATCTCATCGACGCGCAAGGGGTGGCCGAGCTGCTCGGTCTCGCACAACGCAACACCGTCTCGGCCTACCAGCGCCGCTACCCCGCCATGCCCAGGCCGGTGGTCAACCTCGGCCAGGGGCGCTGCAAGCTGTGGCTGCGGAGCGAGATCGAGCGGTGGCGGGCCGATCGGCTGGCGAGCTCGGGTCGATGACGGTGGTCGACCTCCCCGCCGTCGGCGCGTTCGCCGCCGAGATCGTGCCCGGCGACGTCAGCGGCGGCACCAACACAAGCCACACCATCGTCGTCGGCGCGCTCACCTCATTCCTCGAAGCCGTGCCGGCAGGCGCGCCCCGGGCGGGCCTATGAGGAAGCTGTGCTCGAAGCCAACGCTCACGGTACGGTCGGCGAGCAGCCAGTCCTCGGTGCGTCCCAACATCTCCGGGCGGGTCTCCACCACCTCTGCCCCTCGGTGGCATCATCACCGGGCCGAGGACGAGGGGTCATCCCACGCCACCGCGCGGATCCGCGCAATCAGCCGGCCCGTCGGGCCCCGACGAGGATGGCCAGGACTTCTTCCAGGCCGGCCACGGTCCCATAGTGCGTGTCCAGGTCGTACAGGGTCGACTGCTGCTCGCGCTCGGAGGTGGCCGCCACACACTCCACGGGGACGATGACCTCATAGTCCCGGAAAAAGGCATCGTGGGCGGTCGAGCGGACACAGATGTTGGTTACCACCCCGCCGAGGATGAGATGTTCGATGCCCAGGTTGCGGAGCCGAAGGTCGAGGTCGGTTTCGTAGAAGCCGGAGTAGCGCCGTTTGGGAACCCGGTACTCGTCGGCGGCTGGCTCCAGTTCGGCCACGATCTCCGCTCCCCAGCTCCCTTCGAGGCAATGGACCGATCTCTTCTCGAACTCGCGGTCGAGCGGAGGATGTTCGTCGCACACCCAGATCACGCTCGCCCCGTTTTGACGGGCGCAAGCGAGCAGCCGGCGGATCGGTTCGTACAGACGTCGCCCTTCCAGCAGCGGCATCGCCCCGTCGGGCTCGAGGAAGTCGTTGAGCATGTCGATCACCAGCACCGCGGTGCGGGCAGGGTCGAGGTCGAGATCGCGGATCACCCGGTATTCGGAGAAGGCGGCGGGGGTGTCGGTGGTGCTCATCTCATCCCACGAACATGATCGGACGGGAGGCGGGCGGGGTGTTGCGGCTCTTGGTGAACCGCCAGCTCCCGTCGATGATGGCCGCCGCCACGGCCAGGGTGTCGCCGACGGCCAGAGCCCCGAGAGCGTCATCGGCCTGCGAACCGAGGGGGGCGTCAACCACCACGAGGTCGGCTTCCATCCCCACCTCGATCACCCCGGTGTTGAGGCCGTGGAGGGCGGCGATGTTGCCGCTGGCCATGGCCACGGCTGCTTCGGGGGGGACGTCACCGAGCGCGGTCACCCAGGACATGACCCGGAGGATTCCCAAGGGTTGCACGCCCGAGCCGGCGGGGCTGTCGGTGCCGATCACCATGCGGTGGAGCTCCCCCCGTTCGGCGGCCAGCCGGGCCACCGCCGCCGCCGCCTTGACATTGCCGTTGTGGACCACCTCGATCCGGGCCGAGGTCTCCTCCAGTATCCGTTCAACGTCCGAAAGGGGAGGGGCGGTTGGTCCCCCGTTGGTGTGGCCGGCCACATCCGGCTGGACCTTGACCACGAAGTCGGCGCCGATCACGCCGCTCCCGGGGATGGAGGCGCCGCCGGTGTGGACCATCACCCGCATGCCCCGGGCCTGGGCCCAGCGGGTCATCGTGGCGGCTTCGTCCGCATCCTTTACGCCGGAGATGCCGATCTCGGCTACCAGGCTCACCCCGGCGTCGGCCATCTCGGTGAAGTCGTCTTCGGTCAATCCCGGTTCGAGCATGACCGCCCCGGCGTGGACCTTCACCCCCGAGGGTCGCAGCTTGGCAAAGGACTTGTGGGCGAGGATGGTGAGCGCCTTGACCCCGACCGGATCGGTGGGACGGCCCGGGGTGTGCGGCTCCCCCGCCGAGATCATCGTCGTCACACCGCCATGAAGACTGGAATCGATGAAGTCGAATTGGCTCTGGCGGGGGGTGAAATCGCCTAATACGGGATGGACGTGGTTGTCGCACAGCCCGGGCATGACGGTGGCGCCGGCGGCATCGACCACCGCCCGGATCGCGTTGGTGTCGGCGCCATCTTCGCCCCCGACGTAGGCGATCTTGCCCTCCCGGGTGACGATGGTGTCACCGTCGGCGATGGGATGAGCGATGTCACCGGTGACGATGGTGCCGATGTTGCGGATGACGACGTCACTCATCGGAGCCCGTCCTCCCCGACGATCTCCCCCACCTGGAGGCCGCCGACCCGGGGATGGGGCCGGCCGCCGTCGGTGACGGCCACGGCGAGGACGATCTCATCATCGGCCGGGGCGTCGACGATGCGCAGCTCGACCGCGTCGAAGTGGCTGCGGACGAAGGCGGCGTCCTTGTAGTGCAGCGGTATGTCGAGGGGGGTGCCGGGACCACCCCGCTTCTTGGCGGAAGGGATGATGGCCTTGCCGCCCCCGCAGGCATCGCGCAAAGGGTTGCCGAACTTGGGGTGAAGGAGAGCGGCGGCGTGCTCCAGTTCACCCCTGCTCCCGACGATGGCGCCCTTGCCGTAACTGTGAACCGGCTTGCCTCCCAGGTGGGCGACGGCAGCCCGGGAGAGCATTTCCGACAGACCAACCGAGGCTTCGATCAGGTCGGTGAGATCCTCGGCGTATCGACCGGCGTGAGGGTTGGCGAGTACCGCAGCCGATATCACCCGGCGGATCGGAGGATCGACCGGACGACCGGCCTCGACATGCACCTCGTCGACCAGTGTGACCAACTTCCGAGGCTCCATGCACCCTCTCCAGATCGATGGCCGGCGCGCAGCCTAATCCGGGGTTTCGGGCCGCACCCCGGCTGGCTGAGTCGTGTAATAATCCGACCGGAGGTCGACCCTTCCAGAGAGTCGCCGGCTCAATGCAATATCTGGCACCCGCTGACCTGGATAGCGCCCTAGAGGCCATCGCCGATGGATCGCGGACGGTGTTGGCGGGTGGCACCGACTTCTACCCGGCCCGGGTGGGGCGTCCCTTGACAGAGCCCGTCGTGGACATCTCGGGGGTGACCGGGCTGCGAGGGATCAGCGTCACCGACGACGCTTACCGTATCGGCGCTCTCACCCGTTGGGCCGAGATCAGGGATGCCGATCTGCCCCGCTGCTTCGACGGGCTTCGCCTCGCCGCCCGCGAGGTGGGGGCGGTACAGGTGCAGAACGCCGGCACCATCGCCGGCAACCTCTGCAATGCCTCCCCCGCTGCCGACGGGATCCCCCCGCTGCTCACCCTCGACGCCGCGGTCGTATTGACCTCCCGGACCGGGACCCGAACGGTCGCCCTGCAAGACTTCCTCACCGGGTACCGAGAGACCGATCTGCGACCGGGAGAGCTGTTGACGGCGGTGATCGTCCCCCGGGACGTCGAGACCTCCTTCTCCGACTTCCTCAAACTGGGCTCCCGCGCCTACCAGGTCATCTCCATTGTCATGGTTGCGTCGGTGATCGAGACATCCACCGACGCAACCATCACCGAAGC
>JACDBE010000115.1 GCA_013695075.1 Acidimicrobiia bacterium | reverse complement strand
CACGTCCGCCAGGTCGGTGCGCACCTGCTCCACCTGGTCGTCGAGGTGCTGCGAGGTCACGTCGTCTCCGACCCCGAGGCCGCCGCCACCAGCGGCCGGTTCTCGCCGACCGGGCGGCGCCGCCGGCTGACGATGGCAGCCGCCCCTACCAGCCCCAGCGCCGCCGGGGTCAGCCATAGCGCCATGCCCCAGCCCTCGAAGCGGGAGTCGAGGCGGACCCGCCCGGTGTAGCGGGCGACGAAATAGTCGTAGATCTCCTCGTCGGACCAACCCTCGGTCACCTTTTCGGCGATGAACGCCTGTAGGTCGCGGGCCACCTCGGCCGGCGCCTCGGCGATCGACTCACCCGAACAGAAGGGGCAGCGCAGGTTGGAGGCGATGGCCCGAGCCCGCTCGGCGTCGGTGGCCGGCTGGGCGTTGCCCGGGGCCAGCCCCACCACGATGACCACGGCGGCGACGGCGGTGATCGCCCAGCCCACCCAGCGGCGCAGCTCAGCCATCGACGGTCACCTTCGGTGCGGCGACCGGACGTTGGGCGCGACGCCGGCCGCTCACCGACCACAACCCACCGGCGACCACGATAAGACCCCCGGCCCACAGCAGCCACATCAGCGGGAACACCGCCACCGAGATCACCAGCTCGGTGGTACCGCCACCCGCCAGGGTGACATACACGTCCTCCACCAACCCGGTGCGCACGTCGGGCGAGGCCACCGGCTGCGGCGAATTGGGGTAACGATTGACCCGAGGCGCCATGGTGCGGATCGCCGTGGTGCAGTCCTCGCCGAGCAGCGTCACGTTGGCACCCTCCACCACCCGGTTGGGCTCGTTGACGGTGAACGGGCCGTCGTAGCGCACGCAGTACCCGGCTGCCTGCCCGGTCTCACCGGGCACCAGGGTCACCTCGCCCCTGGTGGCCAGGGCCGACGAGGTGGCGATGGCAACGGCGCACAGGGCGATGCCTATGTGGGCCACCTGGCCACCCCAGTATGGCCGGTCGCCGCTGACCACCGTGGCCATCGCTGCCAGCGGCCGTCCCGGCCGGGCGGCGCTGAGGGTGATCAGGTGGCGGGCGATGACACCGATGACGAAAGCGGCCAGCACCACGGCGATCACCGTCGCTACCGAACGCACCCCCACCAGCACGGCGGCGCCGCCGGCAACCAGCGCCACCCGCAGCGGGGTACGTATGCGGGGCCACACCACCGCCGGCCGGGCCACCCGGTAGGGGGTGATGGGTCCCAGGCCCATCACCAGCAGCAGGGAGAACGCCAGGGGGACGGCGGCCCGGTCGAAGAATGGCCTACCAACCGACAGCTGACCGCCGCCGAACGCCTCCACCAGCAGCGGGTACAGGGTGCCGATGAGCACCGTGAGGGCGAAGACGGTAAGCAGGAGGTTGTTGAACAGGAACAGGCCCTCGCGGCTGGCCAGCGACTCCAGCCGCGGCGACGAGGCCACCGACTCCAGCCGCCATGCCAGCAACGCCATCGAACCCAACACCACCACACCGAGGAAGCCGAGCAGGGCGGGCCCGATCGGGGACTGGGTGAACGAGTGCACCGAGTCGATGACGCCGGAGCGGGTGAGGAAGGTTCCCAGGATGGTGAGCGAGAAGGCGGCGATGATCAGCACGAAGTTCCATGCCTGCAACATCCCCCGCCGCCGCTGCACCACCGCTGAGTGGATGAACGCCGTGGCCACCAGCCACGGGATCAACGCCGCGTTCTCTACCGGGTCCCATGCCCAGTAGCCGCCCCAGCCCAACACCTCGTACGACCACCAGGCGCCCAGGAGCAGCCCCAGCGACAGGAAGGTCCACGAGATCAGCGACCAGCGGTGGGTCCGGTCCAGCCAAACTTTGCCCCCATCACCGCGTAACAGCGCTGCCATGGCGAAGGCATATGGCACCGTCATCCCCACATACCCCAGGTAGAGCATGGGGGGATGGATCGCCATCAGGATGTGGTTCTGCAGCAGGGGGTTGGGACCCAGGCCCTGGGCCGGGGCCACCGCCGCCGCCAGCGGCGACCACGAGGTGGCGGCGCAGCCCACCGCAGCCGGGGCGGTGCACACCGCAAACGGGTTGGCGACGGTGACCATCAGCCCGAACCAGAACACCCCAACCAACCCCAGCATCCCCATGGCGGCGGCCCCCAGCCCGTCACCTTCTACCACCCGGCGCCCCACCCACCAGGTGAACAGCGCCAGCACCAGTCCCCACAGCACGATGCTGCCCTCCAGCGCCGCCCACGCCGAGGCCACCTTGAACAGCAGCGGGGTGGCGGCGGCGGTGACGTCGGCCACGTAGCCGATGGTGAAGTCGTCGGTGACGATGGCCACCTGGAGCACCACCATCGCCCCGACGGCACCCAGCACCATCCCCGTCACCGGTTTGCGCAGCGCCGTTGCCGGCCGGTTCCCTCTGCTCACCCGCCATCCGGTAACCGCCAGCGCCGCCGACCCGCCCAGAGCCGCCATGATGGCGATCACACCGAGCAGGGCGTTCATGGCGCCGGCTCGATCGGTTCGCCCGGCTCGTACACCTGGCCGTCCTCGGTGCGGTACTGCTCGTCGTGCTTCACCAGCATGAAATCGCTGGTGAACACCGCACCGTCCCAGCTGCCCTCCACCACCACCCCGATGCCCTCCTGGAACAGCTGCTGCGGCGACCCGGAGTGGTGCACAGCGACCTGGGTCCTGCCGTCGGTGACCTCGAAGGTGACCACCCCATCGGCCTGGCTGACGGTGCCGGCCACCACCTGCCCGCCCAGCCGCTGCCGCTCGTCGCCGGCGGGTTGCTCGGCCAGTTCGGTGGGCGTGTTGAAGAACACCAGGTTGGAGCGCAGGCTGATCAGCAGACCGACGATCACCAGTGCGATGATCGCCAGGGGGATCAGGATCCTCCAGTAGCGACGCATGGTCAGCGGAGCTGATCGAGCCGCCGCTCGATCGCTCTGCTGCGCACCAGCAACGACCAGGTGTATCCCGCCAGCACCAGGGCGGCCAGCCCATAGCCCCACAACACCCAGCCCCAGCCGTTCACGGGGCGCCGTCCAGGGTGGGGGCGGTGACGGCGTCACCGGCGACCGGGACGTCGGCGGACGCCAGCAGGCTGTCGAGTTCGGCCTCTCGTGCGGCGAGCCGGTAGCGCCTGACGATGAGCGCGGCGGCCACCAGCGTGCTGGCGACCAGCCCGGCGAGAAAGGCGGCCAGCAGCGGGCCGTCGATCTGCATCTCGTCGGGGCGCAGCAGGGTGGGTGGCTGGTGCACGTCGCGCCACCACAGGACCGAGAAGTGGACGATGGGGATGATCCCGATGGAGATGATGCCGAACACGGCGGCCCGCCGCGCCCGCGCTATCGGGTCGTCGATGGCGCGGCGCAGCGCCAGATAGCCGAGGTAGCCGAAGAACATCACCGCCGTCAGGATCAATCGGGCGCTCCACGTCCAGTAGACGCCCCAGATGGGTTTGGCCCAGATCATCCCCACCAGCATGGTGAGCCCCGTGAACACCACCCCAACTTCGGCGGCGGCGACCGCCAGGTGATCGAAGCGGAGCCGGCGGGTCACCAGGTAGGCGGTGCCACCGATCAGGGTCAGCCCGAAACACAGGTACGCCACCAGGATCGAAGGGACGTGGATGTTGAACAGTCGGGCCACGTTGCCCTGGGTGGCCTCGGGCGGGGTGGCGAAGGCAACCAGCACGGCGGCGGCGATGGCCACGATGGCGGCGACGTCCAGGACGCCCCGGCGTTGATCCTGGGTGGTGACGGTCATCCGGTCTCCTGCAGCTGGCGGGCGGTGAGCACCCCGAGGACCAGCGCGGCGACGTCGACGAGGAGCAGCATCAGCACCCATCGCAGGATACCGCCGGGCTGCGTCAATCCGGCATCGAACGCCGCGGTGGCGCCGATGAGCAGCGGCAGCGCCAGCGGCACCACCAGGAAAGGCACCAGGTTGGTGGCGGTGGCACCGGCCGCCACCGACCCGGCCATCGTGCCCAGCAGCGCCAGACCCACGGCAACTGCGGGGACCACCAGCAGCAGCCACGGCCACCGCTCCGGATCGATGTCGTACAGGGCAACGGCGATCATGCCCACGGCTACCTCGAAGACGACCAGCAGCACGGCGCTGGCGGTGGCGGCACCGAGGTAGGCGGCCGCCGGGTCGATCCCCAGCCGGGCGCTCACGGCGGCGACGCCTTGTTCGGTGGCGGTGTGCCGCACCGTCACCAGCACCCCGAACAGCAGCACCACCACCCAATACAACCCCGGTCCCACCCGGTTCAGAGTGGGGACGTCGATGCCGATGGCCAGGGGGATCGCCAGTACCGCAACCGCCCCGAAGGGGATGGTGACCCAGGCAACCTCGCCCCGCCGCAACTCCCGGCGCAGGTCTCGCCGGGCCACCGCCATCATCTGGCGCCGTAGACCCGGCTGGACGGCGTCGGCTAGCGGCAGCGGCTGCCGGCTGGGGATGGTCACCGCAACAGCCCGCCAACCAGCTCGACGGTGCGGCTCGACAGCTTCTCGATCCGCTCCCGGTCGTGCGACACCAGCACGGCGCCGCCGCCATCTCCGGTCACAGCGTCGACCAGCTGCCCCACCAGGTCGGTGGAAGCGGCGTCGAGGGCCGAGTGCGGTTCGTCGAGCAGCAACAGGGCGGGGCGCAGCATCAGCTCCCTGGCGAACTCGGCGCGGCGCTGCATACCGAAAGAGCAGCGGCTCGCCCGGCGGTCGATGACCTGACCCAGCCCGACGGCGCCGAGCGCATCCAGCCCCCTGCGGGGATCGGTACCGGTGACGGTGGCGGCGAAGGTGATGTTCTCCGCCAGGGTGAGCTCGGCATACAGCGCCGGGGTGTGCCCCACCATCCCCACCCGGCGACGCAGGTCGACCCGATCGCCGCCGGTCAGGTCCACCCCGAGAACCACACCGGTGCCCGCCGCCGGGACCAGCTGGGCGGCGAGCAGCCGCAGCAGCGTGGTCTTGCCGGTCCCATTGCCCCCGAACAGCCCGATGACCTCGCCGGGGGCGATGCTCAGATCGAGCCGGCGCAGGATGGTGGTGGCACCGATCCGCACCGACACGTCCCGCAGGAGAACCAATGGCTCGGCCACCCCGCCAGTGTACGAAGCGCGGGGCCGACCACCAGCCGGAGCGATGCCCGCAACGACCGGTGTGCCCCGGCGATGCCAGAAGGCGCCACCGCCGCCTGTAGCGTGGCGGGCGGGCGGCGCCGACCAGACCAGGAGCTTCTTGCCGTGACGGGCCAACCGTGACCGATCGCTACGACGCCGTCATCGTCGGTTCGGGGCCCAACGGGTTGGCCGCAGCCATCGAGGTGGCCCGCCACGACTTGCGGGTGCTGGTCATCGAGGGGGCGGACACCATCGGCGGGGGGACCAGGACGGCGCAGCTCACCATCCCCGGCTACCGCCACGACGTGTGCTCTTCGGTGCATCCGTTCGCGGCAGCGTCGCCGTTCCTCTCCCGGCTGCCGCTCGACCGGCACGGGCTGCGGT
>JACDBE010000114.1 GCA_013695075.1 Acidimicrobiia bacterium | reverse complement strand
CCGCTGCTGATGTGGGTAGTGGCGGCTGCCTTCGTCGTCTACTTCGCCCAGGCCGTCATCGGGTCCGCCATCGCCGCCTGACCCCCTGTCCGCTTGCCCGTACCAAAGGCGCCGGTAAAGCGAAACTCGGCGCATCGGGGAACCGGAGCACCGCCGGCGCTGTCTATCCCTCATGAGGCGAATTTCCCTGGCGAGGACGTGGCCCTCCCTGCGGTCGCTCGGCCCGCTGTTGGTGGTGACGATGGTGCTGGGCGGATGCGGCGCCCCGCCGGCTGAGTTGCAGGCAGGGACCGACACGGTGCGGACCCCGGCACCGGAGGCAAGCACCTCGACGTCGTCGACCGGTCACCCTGTCGACCATGATGTCCCCACCCTCCAGGCGTCGTGCGGACGTGTGCTGCTGGACGGCGGGCTGGCCCCGGTCCTCCCCGATACGCCGCTCGACGCCGAAGCCATGGCGGCCCTGGCCAGTGCGGCCTCGGTCGACCCCGTAGAGGCCGTCTTCTTCGACCAGTACGCATGGTCCGTTGCCATGGCAAGCCCCGACCAGGTGACACTGTTCGGCCGCGGCCTTCACGATCCCGATTCGGACGCTCCATCGTATGGCACGGCCAGCTTCACCAAGGATGGCGCTGGCTGGCGCCCGGACGGCTGGGGTGGTTGCCGCATCGAAGTTTCAGCGCCAGGGTTCGGAAACGCCCACTGGGTGCTGGACCCGGAGACGTCCCCCGACCCGACCACGACCGAGCTGGCCGTGTTGATTGTCGAGCAGAACTGCGCTTCCGGCCAGCCGCCTATCGGACGTGACATCGTCCCGGTGGTCACCACCGATGCGGGCAAGGTCGTCATCACGGTCCTGGTGGAACCGGTCCAAGGTGGCGCCGACTGCCCATCAAACCCGTGGCACCCCATCACCATCGAACTTCCGGAACCGCTGGGTGACCGGACCCTGTTCGATGGCGGTGTCGTCCCCCACGTAGCTCGTCCTTGGCCGCCAACCGCCTCCAGCCTCGACTCATTCGGCCGCGATCCGTGACGGCAGCCGCTGCTGAGATCGGCTGAGGTCACGACCAGCGTCGGCCATTGGGCAGGTGATCCCAACCGGCGCTCTCGTCGAGCGTTTAGACGCATACCGCCACCGGGTAGCACTCATGCCGCTCCCGCCGCCCCGAGGCCGCCCGCCAACCCGCACCTCCCACCACCACGAGCCCAACCCGTGACCGTCACCTCAGCCGAGTTCGCCGCCGATGCGGGGCTTCGCTACGTCAGCGACGCCGACCCTGGCATCCGTCGGGTGCGCCGGGGCCGCGGATTCTCCTATCACCGCCCCGATGGCGAGCTGATCACCGACGAGCGCCTCATCGACAAGCTCAAGGCGGTGGCCATACCCCCGGCATGGACCGACGTATGGATCTGCCCCGATCTCCGGGGGCACATCCTCGCCACCGGACGAGACGACCGCGACCGCAAGCAGTACATCTACCACCCCATGTGGCGGGAGGTGCGCGACGCCGACAAGTTTGATTCGCTCCTCGACTTCGGCCGGGCGCTGCCGCGGCTGCGCCAGCGGGTGGAGGCGGATCTGTCAGGCGAGGCGCTCCGCTTCGACATGGTGGTCTCCCTGGTGGTGCGATTGCTCGACGAGACGTTGGCCCGCATCGGCAACGGCGAGTACGCCCGCGACAACGAGACCTACGGGCTGACCACGCTGCGTCCCGATCACGTCGCCATCGACGGACGCCTCACCGTGTTCGAGTTCGTGGCCAAAGGTGGGGCGGAGCTGCGCATCCCGGTGGTCGATCGCGACCTGGCAGAAGCGGTGGCAGCCTGCCAGGAACTGCGTGGCCAGCATCTGTTCACCTACCTCGATGCTGACGACCGGCCGGCGTCGGTGACGTCGACCGATGTCAACGACTACCTGGGGAACATCACCGGTGCCGACGTCACGGCCAAGGACTTCCGCACCTGGGGGGCGACGGTCACCGCGGCACACGCCTTGGCCGAGGCGTCGGCTGACGGCGACCCCGGCGACGACGACGCCGTGATCCTGGCGGCCATCGACGTCGCCGCCGACTGCCTCAGCAACACCCGGGAGGTGAGCCGTAGCTCCTACATTCACCCCGCCGTGCCCGAGGCCTATCGACTACGGCGCATCCTCCCCATATGGAAGCGGGTGCGCACCACCAGATGGATGGCCCGCCCCGAGTGGCTCACACTGCGGCTGCTCCAGCAGGACGCCCGCCAAGACCGGTGATCGGCCGCGTGGTCAGGGCGACAGCACCTCGGAGCGGCTGTAGTGACCGACACTGTCGAACAACCGTTTGGCGGACAAGCCCCTGCCCAGGTCGCAGTCGGCGACCAGCAGCGCCTCCTGGTCGTAGATCGGACCGGCGATGAACGTCCCCTCCACGGGTTCGACGATGCAGGCACCACCCCGCCCCAGCACGGCGAGGTCGTCGGGGATGTCTGCCGGAAAGTCGGCAGGAAAGGCGTGCCTCGGCAGGTACTGGGGGACACTGATCACGAAGGCACCCGACTCGATGGCGATGTGCCGCATAGACGCCAGCCAGCCGTCGCTGTCGTCGGCGGTGGGCGCCAACCACAGCTGGACGCCACCCTGCTGCAAGGTCCAACGGGCCATCGGCATCCGGTTCTCCCAGCAGATCAGCCCACCGACCCGCCCCACCCCAGGCAACGAGGTCACCTCCAGATCGTCACCGCTGCCGATGCCGTAGAAGAGGCGCTCGTGCATGGTCGGCATGGTCTTGCGGTGGCGGTGGATGAGCCCCTCGGGGCCGATGAGCAGCATCGTGTTGTACAACGACCCCGGCCGGATGTCCTCACGTTCGTTGACCCCGATGGCGAGGTAGATCTGGTGCCGGGCGCAGCTCCGAGCAAGCGTGGCCACCAGGGGCCCGTCGACGTCGATCGCCTCCTCCCACATGCGCCGCCACAGGTCGTCGAACCCGCCGAACCGGGCGGCGGCGGCGGCCCAGACCCCGCTGGGATACAACGACACGAAGCACTCGGGCAACACCAGCAGCCGGGCACCGTCGGCGGCCGCCTTGTCCAGCAGCTCCACCGCCTTGTCGACGCAGCCCTTGGCGTCGAGGATCACCGGGGTGGCCTGGGCAGCGGCCACCCGTACCGTCGGAAAGTCGGTCATTCGGCGATGCTACCGGCAACATCGCTGGCGCCGCCGTGGTCGAGGGGGGCGTCATCCGGACCTGGCACACTGCGGTGATGCCGCTGCCCCGTCGCCTGGCCCGGCTCAACCGCCACGCCCTCAACCGCCTCATCCGGCCGGTGGCTCGTCATCTGCCCGGGTTCGGGGTGGTGCACCACCGTGGCCGCAGATCCGGTCGGCGATACGCCACCCCTCTCAACGTGTTCGTCGACGGCGACCGCTTTGTCATCGCCCTCACCTACGGAGCCGACACCGACTGGCTGCGCAACATCATGGAGGAGGGCGGATGCGGGCTCGACTATCGCCGCCAGCGGGTTCACCTTACCGACCCTCAGCTGATCACGACCGAGGAGGGCATGGCCGCCATGCCCCCTCCGGTCCGAGCCAT
>JACDBE010000057.1 GCA_013695075.1 Acidimicrobiia bacterium | reverse complement strand
GCTCCTGATCCCGAGACCGGCGTTGGTGTTCAAGACACGCTCCCGTTTGACTTGAACGCTGTCTTGGTCGGCCGTGTAATGCTCGAACATGACGTGCACCGGAAGGCCGACCAGCGAGGTCAGCGACACCGAGCCGGCTGCCTTGGCTTGGGCGAAATAGGTGGCGCCGAACAGGGCGTTTAGCAGCTTGCCGCCCTTGTTGCCGGCGGTGAAATCCCGCGGCACCCAAAGGAACGTGTAGCGTGCGTTGCCATCTTGGTCGACAACGCCAGTATCGATCGAGATCTTGTACTGCGGCCCGTACGTTCCCTCGTCTGGTTGCACCGCAACGATGGTCCCTTCGTACCATTCCATCGGGTCGTGGGCGGTGTAATTCGCTTCCGAAACAGAAGCGGTCAATAGGTCGTCGGTCATTTACCTTCCCTTCCTTTTAGTTCTCCGCACTAAGTGCGGAGCCTTCTCTTAGACTCTGTCGGACAACTTCCCTGAGGCGGCGTATTTCCTGAACCTCCTCACCCGTCCGGCGATGAGCACCGCTTCCCATCCGAGCCGGATGTTGACCCGGAGCAGCGTGCAGACACCGAGCCCGGCGGGCAGGTGGATAACCAGCGCCTCTTCCTGATCCACGTCAGGCAGCGGGGTGCGGGTCCCGGTGGTGTGGTCGTAGGCGACCCCGCGGGAGTAGATGGCGAGCTGGAGGGCGATCGACCCCATCGCGTACTCGACGGAGGCGCCGGTCTTGAGGTCGGCGATCTTCACTTTCCCCTCATGGCGCACCAGTCGGTCGAAGGTGCCGGCCACCTGGAGCTCGTCGACCACGACGAACTCCTCTACGGAGATCATCTCTAGCCCCGCCGTAGCCGTCTCATAGGCGGCGAGGTCGGCAACCACGTCCAGCGGGATGGTCGGCAGCGGTCGCCCCAAGTCGAGCAGCTCGGTGAGTGTGTGGAGCGCAGTACCGCGGGTGGCTGCCGCCGACGATTTGGCGGCCTCCATCGCTGCTTGCACCGCGGCGTTGAGCGCCTTCTTGTCGTCCCGTTGTGTGGTGACCGCCAACAGCAGGTCGGGACGGTCGGCCAGCCCGATCGCAACCTGTCTCATCTTCCATTGCTCCAAGTTCCACCGGTCGTCGAGGGTGCCCGCCCATGTGGTCGCCCGCGTGTACGGCACCGGCTTGCCGCCGTTGGGGGGCACGACGTAGGGGCTGCCGAAACGGTCGCGGGGTATCGGCTGGCGGGCGGAGATCGTCGCCTGAAGGGTCACGACCCCAACCTCTCGGGTTCGTACGTCAGCCCCAGCCGTTTGATTTCGGCGGTCCCCAGCCGCATGACGGTACGCCAATGCCACCGGTCGTAGGCTCGGCACAGATCGCAGACAGGCTCGCCGCGCTTAATATGACGTTGGTACGCGGCGTTGGTGCCGCAGGGTTGCGGTGGCGTGGGTGCGGGCGTTGCTTCCGGGTCACCCCATCGGGCCCACCGTCGGTAGTGGATGCCGCACCATCCACGTGTCTCGTCCGGGGACTCGCACCCCTCGACGGCACACCCCGACCCTCGGCGGGTAAGCGTGCGGATAGGGCGATCGACCTCGACGTCACCGTGTCGGTACCACCGGCCGTAGTGGGCGGTGCACCATCCGCGTGCTAGGACCGGGCGTCCGCAGCCTTCAACGGAACAAATCTTGCCCTCAGGCATCACGTCACCCTTTTCCGGTTGACTTGAAGCCGCCACAGCTTCTCCCCGCCGTAGCTGATGTCCCAGGCGCTTCGACAGTGACGGAGCTGGCCGGTGCCGGTCTTCTCGCGGGCACCGACCAGCTGTGCGGGGTAGGCGGCGAGGGGCCCGGTGCCGTGGCCGCGGGGCGGCACCACGATCAGGTTCGCTCTCCGAGTAGCGGCCCAATGTTCGATCCAGCCGAGGAGTCGGGCGGTGGCGATGATGCCCGCCGGGTTGGTGACCCCGAGGTGCGGGTTCGGGGCCTTCACGTCCTCGACGGCAACCAGCGTGTCCCACGCTGGTTCGACGACACGGGCTACTGCATCGACGACCCTGCCACAGTCGGGGACACCACCGACAGTCGCCATATCCACCAGCCAATACCCGAGCAGCTCGTAGCCGCGACGGAACACGATGCCGGTTGTCTTGGCGCCAGGGTCGACGCCGACGACGTAGCGGTGGGCCGTCACAGGCCACCGGCTCCGGCGAGTGACCCCAAACAGGTGTGGATCCGCCACAGGCCGCCGTAGAGGCGCAGGTACGGCACCTCGGCCGGGTCGGTGACCCGCTGCGCCCGGGGCGACCCGTTGAGTGCTCGTGTCACCTTGAAGCGCCCGAGGTGCTGGTCGGGGACGAGTAGCAAATCCACGTCGACACCGGGGACGTTGAGTACCTCGGTGCCGCACCA
>JACDBE010000045.1 GCA_013695075.1 Acidimicrobiia bacterium | reverse complement strand
TCGTTGGTTCCGATCCAGATGGGCAGGTACCGGGTCCCCGACTGCTCCCTGAGCAGCAGGATCGGCGTCCGGTTGGGCAGCTCCAGGCGAACCCCGATCAACTCCATGGGGACCGGATCGGTCATGGGTCCACCCTATCACCGCCGTCGGTATGCGACGGGGGCGAAGGAGTCCGGGGCGCGGCGCAGCGCCGGCAGGTCCATCACCGCCCACAGGGAGCGCACATTGCGATACCTGCCCTCCCAGTCCAGCCCGTAACCGAGCAGGAACTCGTCGCCCACCTCGAAGCCGCGATACTCCAGAGCAACGTCGACGATGCGCCGCGACGCCTTGTCGAGCAGGGCGGCGGTGGCCAGGCTGGCCACGCCGCGCAGCTCGAGCAACCGGCGCAGCGCGGTCAGGGTCAACCCGGTGTCGACGATGTCCTCGACGATGATGACGTGGCGGTTCTCCAGCGATACCTCGGTATCCATGGCGATGCCCACCCGTCCCTGACCACCGAACCGGGTGAGCGACAGGAAGTCCACCTCGGCGGGGACGGTTACGTGGCGAATGAGGTCGGCGGTGAAGATCACCGATCCCCGCAGCACCCCGACCAGCACGGGATTGCGATCGGCGTACTCCGAGGAGATGCGCCCCCCCAGCTGGGCGACCCGCTCGGCGAGACGGGTCTCGGTGACCACCTCGACGAAACCGTCCTCCGTCATCCCGTCCCGCCGAGCACAGCGGGGAGCACCGTGCGCAGCCGCCTGGCGATGGCTCGCCCCACCGCGGTGTCGTTGATGTCGATGGGCACCTCGTTGGTCCACGCCGGCAGGTCCTGGACGGCGAGCAACCGTGCCCGGGTGGCCTCATCGAGCTCGATGCTCCCGACTCCCCCACCGCCTGCCTCGACCAGCAGCGGTCGCTGCCAGCGGTCACCGAGTGTTATCAGCCGCGACCCGTAGTCGAGCAGCGCCCGGCTGTCATCGAAGTGGGCCTCGCTGCCCATCACCACCCCGACCAGGATGCGCGACGGGGTCTCCAGGGCCGAGATCAGCACCAGGCCGGCCCGCCCGGTGAACCCGGTCTTGACCCCGGTGACCCCGGGATACTGGGAAAGCAGGTGGTTGGTGTTACGCATGGTGCGGGCGGCGCCGTTGGGGCTCGCCTTGAAGACCACCAGCCTGGTCCTCACCATGGTGGCCAGGATCGGATCCTCCAAGAGCTCGCCGGCCATCACCGCCAGGTCGTAGGCCGTCGAGTAATGATCGGGGGCGTCGAGCCCGTGAGGGTTGGCGAACCGGCTGTGGACCAAGCCCAGCTCGGCGGCCTTGGCGTTCATCGTATCGGCGAATCCGCTCACCGAGCCGGCAACCTCCTCGGCCAACGCCACCGCGGCGTCGTTGCCGGAGCGGACCAGCAGGGCGTAGAGCAGGTCGCGCACCGTCCACCGCTCCCCCGCCACCAACCCCACCTCGGACTCCCCCGCCGCCGCGGCAAGGTCGGAGATGCGGATGGCGGTGTCCAGCGCCAGGTGGTCCCGCACCACCAACGCCGTCATCACCTTGGTCACCGACGCCATGGCCCGCTCCTCGTCGATGGCGACACCGTCGAGCACCACGTCGGCGGTGGCGTCGTAGAGGATCCAGGTGCGGGCGGTCAGCGCCGGCGCCACCGGATGTTCCGCCGGTACCGGGAGCGGCGGCGGGGGCACGATCAGCCCGAACGACACCAACATGGCGGCCAGCGCCGTCACCCGGCGGGGCCTCATCCGTCGAGCAGCTTCCGCAGCCTGCTCTTGACCATGGACTCCTGGAGGGTGGCTCCCGCCTGGGCGCCGTCGGCCAGCATCTCCGCCGCCTTGTGGCGGTTGTCCGGATTGCGATGGCGCAGCAGCGGCGAGACCAGCTGGCGGAGCAGGTCGACCTCGCGTTCGGCGCCGAGCCGCATGGTGCGCAGGTGGCGAGCCTCGAAGCCCTGGGCCAGCAGCCGGTGCGCCGCCCGGGCGGTGGCCACGTCCTCTTCGTCGAACACCACCGTGCGGTTGGCCAGTTGGTGGGGCTCTAACACGTTCTCGGAGACGAGGTCATGGATCTGGCGCAACGACAGCCCGCTGGCCCTGGCCAGTTCCTCGTCGGTGAGCAGCGTGCCGCTGATGCGGAAGTAGGCCTCGGGGGGCAGCCCGGTGTCGGGTTGATCGGACGGCTCGTCACCCCGCTCCCAGGCGGTCAGCTTCGACTTGATTACCTTGAGCGGCAAGAAGTGATCGCGCTGCTCGCGCAGCACGTACTGCACCCGGGCAACGTCGTCATCGCTGAACATGCGGTATCCGGCCGGGCTGCGCCTCGGGCTTATCAGACCTTGACCCTCCAGGAAGCGCACCTTGGACACGGTGAGCTCGGGGAACTCCGCCTGGATGAGGGCGATGAGCTCACCGATGCTGTACGGGCCGCCGTTCATCCCCTCGAATAGCCTGGTGGTCACGGGTCACCGGCGATCACGACCAGGTGGAACTTGCCGATGATGACCTCGTCACCGGCCTCCAGACGAATGGTGTCACGCCGCTCCCCGTTGACGTAGGTGCCGTTGGTCGATCCCAGGTCCTCCATAAGCAACCCGTCGGCGTCCACCTGGAACCGGGCATGGTGGCGGGACACGGTGACGTCCCCTAGGAAGATGTCGGAGTCCTCGCTGCGCCCCGTGGAGGTGTCCCCCTCACCGAGCACATACGCCAGCCCGGCACTGGGCCCGCGCTCTACCACCAGGGCATAGCGGAACCTGCCCGACAGCTGGCGGCCGGTCGCTTCGACGGCGGCGTCTCCGACCGGTTGGTACACCAGCGTCGGGTCGTGCTCAACCAGTGGGTCGTCGGGGTTGAGATCGGGTCGTACCTGGTCGGACATGGCTGTATCGTACCCGAACCTCAACACCCGGTTGAGGCTTTGAGATAAACCGTTGTCATGAGGACGAGGCTTCGCTGTACTCCCTGTAAGCGGTGGCGTCCATCAGGTCCTGCGGCGGTTCCCCCTCGGCGCTGATGAGGATGATCCAGCCCTCACCGTAAGGATCGTCGTTGATGGCCTGGGGAGCCTGGCGCAGGGCGTCGTTCACCGACTCCACCGTGCCCGCCACCGGGGCGTACACGTCCGACACCGACTTGGTCGACTCGACCTCACCGAAAGAGTCACCGGCGCCGAGCGCCATTCCCGGCTCGGGCAGTCCCACGAAAACGACGTCCCCGAGGGCGTCCTGGGCGAAGTCGGTGATCCCCACCCGGTACCGCCCGCCATCCTCGGCGCGGGCCCATTCGTGGTTGGCGGTGTAGCGGAGGTCGTCGGGGATCTGCAAGGAGGCTCCTCGGGTCAGCGTTCCGCCGAGTGTACCGACCGCACCGCTGGCGGGCCCTTCCGGCTGTTCGGCTGACGCCTCATCGCGGTGCGGTTGGGGGGCCCCAGCCCCAACCGCAGGAGCTGCGCTATTCGCGCAGCTCCCTAGCCAGCAGGGCATGGGCATCCTGGACGTACTGGAAGGCGACGATGTAGTAGAGGATGAGCCCGGGCACCGCCACGACGACGACCACCCGTTCCAACCAGGCGATGGGGGTTCCCACCCCGATGAACCACCACGCAACGGCGGCGTACAGCAGCAACGTGGCCAGCTTGCCAAGCCGCCGCACCGCCAGCTGGCGACCGACCTTGGCCCCCAGGTAGATGGCACCGGCGGCTACCAGCGTCTCGCGCAGGATCATCGCCCAGGCAAACCAGCCGGGAAGGACGCCGACGACGAGCCCACCGATGACTGCGGCGGCCACGGCGAGACGATCCGCCAGCGGATCCAGCACCTTGCCCACCTCACTCACCTGCCCCAGCCGGCGCGCCAGGTACCCGTCGACCCAGTCGGTGGCCCCGATCACCCCCAACAGCCAGCCGGCGGCGGCCACCCGGTCGGCACCGACCAGCAGCCACAGGAACACCGGGACCAGCAGCAACCGGACGAACGAGACCAGGTTGGGGATGGTGACGATCGCCGATGACGATCGTGCCGGTTGGGAGGTCACGTCACCACCACGACCCGCAGCCGGAGCCGGCCCAACTCGTTGTCGCCCTGGCGGATTATGAACGTGTAGCCCTTGGCCTCGGGGAACCGCACGTTGAAGAACGGGCTCACCACCGGCACCAGGCTGGTTGCCCCGGGCGGCAGCTGCGGCTGATCGGGGACCCGCAATCGGCCCCGCGCCTGCACCCCCAGGTTCACCCCGTCCTCGTCGATGATGTCGATGACGATATCGAGGTCCTGGTTGCGCTCGTCGGGTCCGATCTCGAGGATCAGGGCGACGTTGAGGTTGCGGTGGACCACCGGCACCGCCCTGGTGCGGATGGTCTCGAAGCCGCCTCCCAGGATGTTGAGCTTGCCCCCCTGAACCTGGGCCGAGTCGGCGAGCATGGCCGTGGTGAGACGCACCGGGCAATGGTAGGTGGAGAAGGGTCGCCTCCCGAGGGCACCGCGGTGGTCCCCGGTGCGGCCCATACACTGCCTCGGTGCCGCTGATTCGGATCATGACCGCCAACCTGTGGGCGGAACACATCGATGTTGCCGGGTTCGCCGAAGTGCTCGACCGGGTTGGTGCCGACGTGGTGGCCGTCCAGGAACTGCAGGAGGAGGGTGCGGCGGTGATCACCGACCGCTACGCCCACCACGGGCTCAGCCCGCACCACGACACCCTGGGGACCGGCATCGCCACCCGTCGCCCGGCGGTCATCGTCAAGCTACCCATGTACTACCGCAGCGGTTGGGTGGCCCGCCTCGACCCGGCCCACTGGCCGGAGCTGCCCGCACCCCTCGAGGTGGTGTGTGTCCACTTCGCCAACCCAATCGGCTTCCCCTGGTGGCGCAGCGTGCGCCGGCGCCGGCGCCAGCTGGCCGACCTCGATCGCTACCTCGACGGCAGCGACGGACCGCTGGTGCTGGTCGGCGACCTCAACGCCTCGCCCCGGTGGCCGCTGTACCGGCGACTGGCCGCCCGGTTGCAGGATGGTCCGGTGGGGACGGGGACGGCGAGTCGCACTTGGCGATGGCAAGGACGGGGACGGCTACTGCTGCGTATCGACCACGCCCTCACCCGCCGGGTGACGACGCTGGCGGCGTTCACGGTGCCGGTGCCGGGATCGGACCACCAGGCCCTGGTGCTCGACGTGGCCATCGATGCGGGGGCTGGACCGGAGTCTTGCGGTCACCGGCAGTTCGACGGGCAGAGTACGGAAACGCACGCTAGGATGCGAATGCTGTCGGGGCGGATTCAACCCTCGTCGTTTAGGTCAGTTTAGGGGGGGTATCTCCTGGCACGCACGGGAGAGGGGGGTGTCGATGGACACGGGCTACGACGAATTCTGCCTTGCCGATCCGGATTTCTACGATTCACCGGTTCGCACGCGGGGCGACGACATCGACTTCGCCACCGGGCCCCCGCTGGACCTCGACGGCTGGACGACAACCGAGCTGGAGGACTGGCTGGCCTACACCCCCGCGGGCGCCGTTCTCCCGTCGCAGGGGTGGAAGGTCCACGTCTCCGCTTGCCAGGACAACGCCGCGGAGATACTGGCCATCGTCTGCGGGTTCTGCCTCCCGCGGCGCATCGCCTTCAAGTTCGTCCGCAGCCAGCAGCTCCTCCTGCTGAGCAACTCCAAGTACGCCAATCGCGGGTCGAGCGGGAAGTTCGTCACCATCTACCCCGCCGACGAGACGGAGCTGGAGGCGGTGCTCACCGAGCTGGGTGCCAGCCTCCAGGGTAGGTCCGGCCCGTACATCCTCAGCGACCTGCGCTGGGGACCGGGTCCGCTGTACGTGCGGTACGGCGGATTCGTCGAGCAGTACTGCGTCGCCCCCAACGGTCGGCTGGAGATGGCCATCGCCGACGCCGACGGCAACCTCGTTCCTGACGTCCGTGGACCAATGTTCAGCGTCCCGCCCTGGGTGACGCTGCCGGCCATCCTTGAACCGCACCTCGAGGCCCGACGCCGAGCCACGGTGGCCGATCTGCCATACAGCATCGAGGCCGCCATCCACTTCTCCAACGGCGGGGGGGTCTACACGGGGACCGATCAGCGCAGCGGCGATCAGGTGATCCTCAAGGAGGCACGGCCCCACGCCGGCCTCTCCACCGACGGTGAAGATGCCGTCGCCAGGCTACGCCGGGAGCGGGACACGCTGCGGCTGCTCGCCGGGCTGGATGTGGTGCCGGGGCTGAAGGACTCTTTCACCGTCGGCGGGCACGAGTTCCTGGTGCTGGCGCGGGTCGAAGGCATCCCGCTCGACTCGGCGCTTGTCGAGCGATACCCACTCTCCCTCCACGAGATCGACCGGGCCGCCGTGACCGACTACACGACGTGGGCCATCGACATGCTGGGGCGGCTGGAAGCGGCGGTGGCGGCAATCCACCAGCGCGAGGTGGTCATCGGGGACCTCCATCCCAACAACGTGATCATCACCGCCGACGGACGGGTGGTGCTGATCGACTTCGAGGTGGCCAGCCATGTCGACGAGCGGCGCCGGCCACCGCTTGGCGATCCCGGCTTCACCGCCCCGCACACCTTCACCGGCTTCGACATCGACCGCTATGCCCTGGCATGCATGCGGCTGTTCGTCTTCCTTCCGTTGACGGCGCTGTTCGGGCTCGATCGCACCAAGGCCGAGCAGCTTGCCGCCGCCATCACCGAGCTGTTCCCAGTTCCCGCCGATTTCCTCGCCGAGGCGGTGCGCACCGTCGTCGGACCACCGGCGGCAGCCAAGCCGTCCCACCCCTGGCGGCTGGAACCCGACCCCGACGGCTGGCTGCGGGCCGGCGCGTCGATGGCGGACGCCATCTTGGCGAGCGCCACCCCCAACCGCGACGACCGGCTGTTCCCTGGAGACATCGCCCAGTTCCAGACCGGTGGTCTCAACCTGGCCTACGGTGCTGCCGGGGTGCTGTACGCCCTCGATGCCACAGGGCACACCGCTCCCGATGAATACACCGAGTGGCTGGCGCACCGGGCCATCAATCCCGAGCCGGGGACCCGGCTGGGCTTCTACGACGGGCTCCACGGCGTGGCCCACGTGCTCGACGTGCTCGGGCGAGGCAGCGAGGCCCTCAAGGTGCTCGACATCTGCGCCGGCGAGCTGCAGCAGCGGTGGGATCGTCTCGGTCTCGACCTCCAGGGCGGGTTGGCGGGGGTGGCCCTCAACCTGGCTCACTTCGCGGCGGCAACCGGTGACCCCTCCCTGTGGGACGACGTGTGGCGGGTGGCGGAAGCCGTCGCCGACCGGTTGGGCGACGAGACCAGCGTGGCCACCATCAGCGGCGGCGACCTGCCATACGCCGGGCTGCTGCGCGGGTCGTCGGGACCGGCGCTGATGTTCCTCCGCCTCTACGAGCATCGCGCCGACGAGGCCCTGCTCGATCTGGCGGCAACCGCCCTCCACCAGGACCTGCGCCGCTGCGTCCCCAGCGAGGACGGCACCCTCGAGGTGGACGAGGGCTGGCGGACGATGCCCTATCTCGCCGATGGCAGCGTCGGCATCGCCATGGTGCTGCGTCACTATCTGGCGCTCCGTGACGACGAGCAGTTCGCCGCCGCCGAGGCTGCCATCCGGAGGGCCGCCGAATCGCCGCTGTATGTCGAGCCGGGTCTGTTCTACGGCCGGGCGGGCATGATCCTCCATCTCGCCGGGGCCTATCCGCCGGCGATGGCGGCCACCGATCCGGTGGTGGCGGCACATGTCCGGCGCCTCGCCTGGCATGCCCTGTCCTACCAGGACCACATGGCGTTCCCCGGGGCTCAGCTCATGCGGCTGTCGATGGACCTGGCAACGGGCACCGCCGGCGTCCTCCTCGCCGTGGGCGCCGCCCTCCACCGCCAACCCGTCCACCTGCCGTTTCTTGGTCCCGGGCGCGCTGGTGGCGCG
>JACDBE010000030.1 GCA_013695075.1 Acidimicrobiia bacterium | reverse complement strand
ACGATCGATTCCTTCATCATCTCCACCCAGCGCTGCGGAACCCCCTTGTCGTCGCGGTCGTAGAACATCGGGATCACCTCGGCTTCGAGCAGGTGGTAGAGGATCCCGGCGTCCTCGGCGTCGGAGTTCGAGGTCTCGGAGAACCCCCAGCCGTTGGAGCCGTTGAAGCCCTCGGCCCACCATCCGTCGAGCACCGACAGATTGACGGCTCCGTTGGCGGCGGCCTTCATCCCCGAGGTGCCGCTGGCCTCCTTAGGGGGGGTGGGGGTGTTGAGCCACACGTCGGCGCCGCGCACCAGCGACGCCCCCACCTCCATGTCGTAGTTCTCCACGAAGAACACGTGACCGGCCATGTCGGGGCTCTGCGACATCTCGAACACCCAACGCACCAGCGCCTGGCCCTCCGCGTCGGCGGGATGGGCCTTGCCGGCAAAGATGATCTGCACCGGCATCTCCGGGTGAGACAGCAGGTGGCGCACCCGCGCCGGATCGGAAAAGAACAGCCCGGCCCGCTTGTAGGTGGCGAAACGGCGAGCGAACACGATGGTCAGCCGGTCCTCGGGAAGCTGCTCCTCCAACCACTGCAGCCGGGACGGCCCGTAGCCGTGCCGGCTGTACTGCTCCCGCATCCGGGCCCGGATGCGGCGCAGCATCACTGCCTTCTGGCTCTGGTGGGCCTGCCACAGCTCCGCGGCGGGCACCTGTCGCACCTGCTCCCAGCCGCTGCCGTTGACGATGCGCTGATCCCACAGGTCGCCGACGACCCGCTCGTAGATGCGTGACATCGATCGGCCCACCCAGGTCTGGGGGTGGATCCCGTTGGTGATCACCTTGGCGTCGCCTCCGATGAGCTGGCTCCACTCGTGGGTCACCACCTCGCCGTGGCGCTGCGACACCCCGTTGGTGATCGCTGCCAGCCGGATCGCCAGCGCCCCCATGTCGAACCGACCGCCGTCGTGGGAGTCCGACAGCGACGTCAGCAGCTCGTCGTCGACGCCGGGCAGCGTCCCCGACAGCATGGGCAACGCCAGGGAGCGGTCGAACACCTCGTTGCCGGCGGGGATCGGGGTGTGCAGCGTGAACAGTGTGCTCGACGACACCTGCTTGCGGGCCTGCTCCAGGTCGACCCCCTCGCCCATCGCCCGCGACAGCCGCTCCAGCAGGCTCAAGGCGGCATGACCCTCGTTGACGTGCCACACCGCCGGCTCGATCCCCAGCGCCGCCAGCAGCCGGGTGCCGCCGATGCCGAGCACGATCTCCTGGGCCAACCGCATCTCCCGGCCCCGCACGTACAGGAAGTGGGTGATGGGGCGATCGGAGGGCTGGTTCTCCTCGACGTCGGTGTCGAGGAACAGCACGGGCACCCGACCCACGTCGATACGCCACGCCCCGGCGCAGATGGTGCGATCCCCCAACGGCACCCGCACCCGGATGGGCCGGCCCGAATTGGGGTCCATCACCTCCCGCAACGGGCGGCGGGCGAGCTGGAGCGCCGCATAGGTGTGCTGCTGGGCTCCGAGAGGGTCGACGGCCTGATGGAAGTAGCCGCGCCGATAGAGGAGTCCCACCCCGATCAGTGGGATCCCCAGGTCGGAGGCGGCCTTGACGTGGTCCCCGGCGAGCACCCCGAGCCCGCCGGAGTACAGCCGCAGCTTGTGGTGCAGTCCGAACTCGGTGCACAGGTAGGCCACCGGTCCCGCCAGGGCGTCGCCGTGGGCGGTGGCGTACCAGGTGTCGCCACCCTGTAGGTACCGATCGAAGGCGGCGGTCACCTCGGTGTAGTTGGTGACGTAGGCCTCGTCCTCGGCCAACCGGGCCCAGGTGGACGAGGCGATGGTGTGCAGGATCGACATCGGGTTGCCCGACTGGTCCCAGGCCACCGGGTCGATGGAGCGGAACAGCTCGGCCGCCTCGGGCCGCCACGACCACCACAGGTTGTAGGCGAGGTCATTCAACCTGGTGAACTCCGCGGGTACCGCCAGCGGGGCCTTGGGCCCCACCGGGATCATGCTGAGCAGGGACGACGGCAGCGACATAAAGGACCTTTCGCTTGGTTGTCAGCCGTTGCGCATCTCGTCGAGAAGCTTGCGCACGGGTGCCTCCAGCGCGGGGGCGGTGGCGACGAACCCGGTGAGCTTGGGATGGGTGCGGTTGAAGGTGACGTGCTCTCCCTCGGGTCCCGACACCCTGCCGCCACCGGCGACCACGATGGCGGCACCGGCGGCAACGTCCCATTCGTGTTTGGGTACCAGGGTCCAGGTGGCGTCGGCCAGCCCGGCGCCGACGCAGGCCAGTTTGTAAGCCACCGACCCCATGTTGCGCACCGCGATCGGGGTGGCGAAGAAGCGGTTCCACTCCCCCCGCTTCACCTCGCTGCGGGAGGCCAGCACCAGGGCGCCTTCGATCTGATCGGCGGCGGTGCAGCCCGCCGGCTCCCCGTCCAGCGTCACCCCCTCGTCGAGGCTGCCCACGATGCGGCGGCCGGTGGCCGGGTTGAGCACCCCACCGGCGACGGGTACCCCGTCGACCACCAGAGCCACGGAGACACACCACTCGGGGATGCCGGCGATGAACTCCCGGGTGCCGTCGAGAGGATCGACCACCCACACCCGGCTGCGCGACACCCGATCGGTGTCGTCGACCGTCTCCTCGGACAGCCAACCCTCGCCGGCACGCACCAGCTCCCGGTGCAGGGCGGCGTTGACCGCCAGGTCGGCGGCGGTCACCGGGTCGTCACCCTGCTTGAGGCGCGAGGCGATGGCACCCGGGGTGAACGGCTCTAGGGCGGCGGCGGCGGCGTCGAGAGCGGCCTCGATGCGGGCCCGGTCGGTCATCTACTCGTCCTCGGTTAGGTACCCAAGCCTGACGAGGTGGTCGATGATCCGCTCCGCCGCCTCGTCCGGTTCGACCTCGGTGGTGTGGATCACCATGTCGGCGTCGTCCGGCTCCTCGTAGGGATCGGAGATCCCGGTGAATTCCTTGATGATCCCGGCGCGCGCCTTGGCGTACAGCCCCTTGCGGTCCCGCTCCTCGCACACTTCGAGCGGGGTGGCCACGTACACCAGGATATAGCCGCCCTCCGCTGAGATCAGCTTGCGATTCACCGCCCGTGGGGCGGCGTAGGGAGCGATCGGGGCGCAGATGGCGATGCCACCGGCCTTGGTGATCTCCGAGGCCACGTAACCGATGCGCTCGATGTTGGCGTCGCGGTCCTCCTTGGAGAACCCAAGCCCCTTGGAGAGGTTCTTGCGCACCATGTCACCGTCGAGCATGGTCACCGTGCGGCCGCCCCGCTGCAGCAGCTTGACCATCAGGGCGTTGGCGATGGTCGACTTGCCCGACCCGGACAGCCCGGTGAAGAACACGGTGAACCCCTGCTGGAGGCGGGGGCGGTGGGTGCGGCGCAGCTCGGCCACTACCTCGGGGAAGCTGAACCACTCCGGGATCTCGGCGCCGGTGGCCAGCTTCTCCCGCAGCTGGGTGCCGGAGATGTCGAGGATGTCGGTGCCTGC
>JACDBE010000029.1 GCA_013695075.1 Acidimicrobiia bacterium | reverse complement strand
CGGTGCGGCTGTGCCGGACCGCCCGGGTAAGGAGGGCGGCCGCAGGCCGCACGTCACGGTCGGAGCCGCGCCCGCAGGGCGAGGCGCAGCTCGGCTCGCAAACATGCACGTGTTTGCGAGCCGAAATACTGAGCGTGGGGAGCCAGCCGGACGGGCGCTACCCTCGATAGCCCATGAGCCAGCGCCGCCGCCGCACCGACGTCATCGCCGATCCGTCTTTCGTCGATGGTCTCGCCGATGTGGACACGGCAACGCTGCGGGCCCGCCGCCAACTGTGCCTGGTGGTGGAGCGGGAGCTGTCATACCAGCGGCGGATGCTCCACGGCAGGATCGACCTGATCGGGTACGAGCAGCGCCGCCGCGGGGGCGAGGCGGAGGGTTCGCCGATCGACTCGCTTGGCGAGATCCTCCACGACACCATTTCGGGTACCGGTCGGATGACTCCCGACGCCCTGGCCGCCGGCCCCGTCATCCACCCCGGGCCGGGTCGGCGGCCGATCGACCGGGTGCTCGACGCCGACACACTCGGTCGGCTGGAATCCGCCAGCGACGAGGAGCTGGTCGCCGCCCGCACCGCCGCCGAGGCGCTGGAGCGAGAGATATCGGACCAGCGGCGCACCGCGCACAGGGTCGAGGCGCTGCTGGCCGCCGAGCTGGCGGAGCGCTACCGCACCGGGTCCATCACTATCGACGAGCTCATCACCGGCTGAGCGTGTACGCCGCCACCATCCGATCTGGTCTCGTCGAGTCCACCCACCCGTGGGTTGGCGCCGCCGTTGTCAGCAGCGGCGAGGTGGTGGCGGCATGGGGCGACATCGACCGGCCTCTGTTCTACCGCTCGGCGATCAAGGCACTGCAGGCCACGGCCAGCCTCGAGGCCGGGGCGGAGCTCGACACCCAGCAGCTGGCGCTGGCCTGCGCCAGCCACTCCGGCCAGCCGGTCCACGTGGCCATCGTGGAGAGCATGCTGACCGGTGCCGGCCTCGACGAGACGCGGTTGCAATGCCCCGCCGAGCCTCCGCTGGGCAGATCGGCCAGGATGCGCCTCATCCAGGCGGGGAACCCACCGCGACGGATCCTGCACAACTGCTCCGGCAAGCACGCCGCCTTCCTCATGGCGTGCCAAGCGTCGCACTGGGCCCTCGACGGCTACCTCGACCCCGAGCACCCGCTGCAACGGCGGGTGATCGACCTTGTCGAGGAGGTGTCCGGGGTCGACCCCCGCCCGGTGGGGATCGACGGGTGCGGGGCGCCGACGCTGCGGGGAACGGTGCGTGCACTGGCCACTTGCTTCGCCAGGCTGAGCGACGACCCCCGGCTGGGGCGAGCCCGCACGGCGACGATGCGCTACCCGGCGCTCACCTCGGGCAATGACCGGGCGGACGGTCGGTTCGCCATGTGGTGGGGGGGGCCGTCCAAGGGAGGCGCCGAGGGGCTCATGGCCGCCGCCCGCAACGGGGTCGGGCTCGCCGTCAAGAGCCTGGACGGCTCGCTGCGCATCGCCGTGATCGGTCTCATCGAGATGGCCCGCCGGCTCGACCTGATCTCCCCCGGCGCCCTCGCCGCCCTTGCCGCCGACCACGCCCCGGCCGTCGTCGGGGGTGGCCGGCAGGTTGGATCCGTCGTCGCCGACATAGCCGGTTGGCAGGGATGACGGCCGGGGTCACCGCCCGGTGGGGGGTCCCGGCATTCGATCTGCCCCCGACCGCACCGGGGACCGGACCGTTCACCAGCCGCGCCTTCCTGGAGACGTGGTGGGCGCACCGCAGCCGGCCCGACGACGAGCTAATGCTGGTGGCCTGCGACGATGCCCTCCTCCCCCTGCTGCGGCGGGCAGATCTGGTGGCCTTCCTCGGCGAGCAGGACCTCACCGACTACCACTCGCCACGCGGCGACGATCTCACCGAGGTGACCCGTTCCCTGGTGGCCGCCGCCGACCCGGGGTGGCAATTCTCCTTCAACTCGGTCCCGGAGCCTGCGGCGTCGCTGCTTCAGGCGGCGCTCGACGCCAGCGGCGTGGCCGCCACCACCACCCGCCGCCAGGCCGCTGCCGTCATCGACCTCCCCGCCACCCACGACGCCTACCTGGAGGGCATCGGCAAGAAGCAGCGCCACGAGACCAGGCGCAAGCGGCGCCGCTTCGCCGAGGAGCTTGGGAAGCCTCGCCTTGAGCGGCGGTCCGGCGACGAGGCGGTGGCCACGTTCGCCGCCATGCATCGGTTGTCTCCCGGCGACAAGGCATTGTTCATGAGCTCGCAGATGGAGGGCTTCTTCGCCGGGCTGCACCGCGATGCCGGCGCCGTGATCGATGTCGTGTGTGGTGACGGGGGGGAACCGGTCGCTGCCGGGTTCGGGTTCGAGGACGCCACCGGCTACTACCTGTACAACTCGGCGTTCGATCCCGATGCCGGGGCCGGGTCGCCGGGAGTGGTGCTGGTGAGCCTGCTCATCGAGCGGGCCGTGACGGAGGGCAAGGCCGTGTTCGACTTCCTCAAGGGCGACGAGCCATACAAGTTCCGCCTCGGTGCCCGGGAGCGCCCCCTGTTCGAGGTGACCGGGCGGTTCGGAGCCTCGCCGTGACAGATAGCGCCATAGATGAGGTGGTGTACCTATCGGTCCATACCTCCCCGCTGCTGGCACCGGGCACCGGCGACTCCGGCGGCATGAACGTCTACATCGACGAGCTGGCCACGACGATGACCGGCCGTGAGGTGGACGTCACGGTTTTCACCAGGCGGACCGACCCCGAGGCGCCCGAGGTGGCCGAGGCCGAGGGGAGCTACCGGGTGGTGCACGTCACCGCCGGACCTCCCCAGCCGCTGGCCATGACCCAGCTACCGATGTACGTCGGCGAGTTCACCGAGACGGCGTACCGCTGGCTGGACGACCACGGTCAGCGCCCCGCCCTCCTCCACAGCCACTACTGGCTGTCGGGATGGGCGGGGGTGGTCCTCAAGGAGATGCTCGACCTGCCGCTGGCGAACTCGTTCCACACCCTTGGCAGGGTCAAGGACCTGGCCCGTCGGGTCGACGAGCCGCTGTCGAGCCCGATCCGCACCCTCACCGAGACCGAAGTGATCGCCCAATCCGACTGCGTCATCGCCTCCACCCCTCACGAGTTCGACGACCTGGTGCAGCACTACGGGGCCCGGCTGGAGCGGTTGTGCCTGTCGCCCCCGGGGGTCGACCACGACCTGTTCCTGCCCGGAGACCGTGATCAGGCCAGGGAGTGGCTGGGCCTCCCCCAAGGGGTTCCCATCGTCCTGTTCGTGGGGCGCATCCAATCCCATAAGGGTCCCGATGTCGCCGTCGAGGCCGCCGCCATGCTTTCACCCTCCACCCACCTGCTGGTCATCGGTGGCGCCAGCGGAGCCCAGGGTGCCGAAGAGCTGGCCCGGGTGCAGCGTCGGGCCGACGAACTCGACATCGATCACCGGGTCCACTTCCTACCCAACCAGCCGCATCGGGCGCTCCCCCGCTTCTACCAGGCGGCCAACGTGCTCATGGTGCCGTCCCGGTCGGAGTCGTTCGGGCTGGTGGCCGCCGAGGCCCAGGCCTGCGGTCTTCCCGTGGTCGCCGCCGCCACCGGCGGGCTCCCCTATGTCATCGACGACGGGGTGACCGGCACCTTGGTCGCCGGCCATGACCCGGCCAACCACGCCGCCGCCGTGCAGGCGATCATCGACCACCCGGAGATGGCCCGGGCCATGGCGCAGAAGGCCGCCATCCGTTCCGAGCGGTTCTCCTGGAGCGCCACCGCCGACCGCCTGCTCGAGCTGTACCGGGGCATCGTCGACTGATCACCCCCGGCGACGAGAACCTCGCGAAACATCCCCTTGATGGACATATCCCCCAGGGGTTGTGCACAAGGGGCTGTGGGTTGCTGTGGATACGTGGACAACTCGGGTACCGGCGGTCGGTCCGATACCCAGGTGATCACATCTGATAGCAGTTGTTGACATTGACGCGGGGCGGTGGTTGCCGACTCCGTGACGATCGAGGGGCTTGAAAGCCTCTCCGCGGCTCCGTATCGTCGAACCAGCAAAGCCCAAGGTGCTGGCACAGGGCTCCCAAGCCTCGTTCGGGGAAGTGCGGGGAGAAGGGCCCGGTGGAGGTTCCTTGGGCTTTGCCGCGATGCCGGTGCCGTACGATCGCCCGGTGCCAGATCGGTTGTCTGCAAGGCTCACCGCGGTACGGCTCCCGATCCCGTGGGAGGCGTGCGACCTCCCCAACCCGCTGGCCACCCGCTCCATGGTCCTGCTCACCGGGGAGCCCGGTTGGCGCTGGACCGGTGCCACTCCGGGGCTGGAGATCCCGCCATGCGAGCAGCCATCGGGCACCGCCGTCGCCGGTTGGGACCTGGACCACGTGGTCGTGTTGGTCCCGGATGTGGCTGCCGCCGTCGCCACGATGGCCGCCGCCGGGGTACCGGTACGGCTGCGGATGGTCGTCGGCGACCGACCGACGGCGTTCTTCCGGGTCGGTCCCCTCCTTGAGGCGATCGAAGCCCCGGTGCGGGCACCGTCGCTGTACGGGGTGGCGCTGGTCACCCAGGAGCCGCTGGGGGTCGTTGCCCTGCGGTGGCGGTCGATGGGTCTCGAGGTGACCGACCCCCACCCTGCCATCCAGCCGGGACGGAGCATCTTCACGGTACGGGCCATCGACGCTGGGCTGGCCGTCATGTCACCCGACGGAGCGGTCGCTACGCCCCACGAACACCAGTCTGGCCGGTAACGGCCGATTCACTGGACGCCGGGGTCCCTCATCGGCTAGAAGTGGGGGGGACACATCCGTCGAAACGAAGGGTGGCGACGATGGATTGGCTGTGGATCATCCTGCTGATCGTGTTGGTGTTGCTCGTGGCGTGGTGGCTGCTCAACGGCTCCCGGCGCCGGTCTTCGACGATGGATGCCTCCTCCCGATCAGCATACGATCGGGGAGCCGCCCCCCGCGACTCGACCAGCGGTGCGGGTGTGGCCGGAGGGGGTGTGGCCGGTGCCGTCGACGCCGGCATGCCCGACGCCGACGACGTGGCGATGGGCGACTCCGCCTCCGAGATGCCGGCTGCAACCGATCGTCACGACTTCACGACCAGCGAGGCCGCCTCGGCCACCACCGCCCAGACGGGAGACATCGCCGACAGCGACCTGGACGCCGCAAGGTACGAGGTGGACGACATGGCCATGCCCGGAGACGACATGGCCACCTCCGGCGGCGCCACCGGTGTGGCCGAGACAGCGGACGACGCTGACGACATGGTCGCCGCAACCGGCGACGAGGCCATGGCCAGCGAAACCGGCGACGAGGCCATGGCCAGCGAAACCGCAACCGCTGGTGGGGCCATCCGCGACACCACCTGGGACGAAGCGGATGTGGAGGGCGACTACGTCGCCGACGTCGTCGACTACGAAAGGGAGACCCCGCCCGGCGGAGCCGAAGACGTGACCGCCGAACCGGCGGCCACCATCGACGAGATGGCCGCCGGGGTGAGCGGCGACCCCATGGACGACGCCGCCGCCATGGCCCCCAGCGACATGGGCGAGATGGCGGGCGGGAGCGCCATCGCCGACATCGAGGGGACGCCGGGGACCGATGTCGCCATGGGCGAGCAAGTCGCCGCCGACCGGGATGCCATGGACTACGCAGCCACCGGCGACGCCGGCATCGACACCGGAGCACGTACCTACGACACCGCAACCGGATCGGGGGGCGACGACATGGCGGCCGGCGGCTTTGCCGAGCCCGCCACGGCGAGCGCCGATGGCCCCTACGGGGCCGGTTCGGCGGCCCCCGCCGAGGACGGGTCGGGACCGAGCGGCTACGACATCAAGGGCAACGCCGACTCGATGCTGTACCACACCACCGACAGTCCGTCCTACGGGGGGACCCGGGCCGAGGTGTGGTTCGCCAACGAGGAAGCCGCCCGCAACGCCGGCTTCACCCGCTGGAACGAGCGCTGAGCACACCGACGGGGCGTCGGTGCCGCGGAGGCTCGGTCACCGGCGCCGCACCACGGCATCGACGGCGCGCAGCGGCACCATCCAGCGGGTGCCCGGCCGGGAGCGCATCAGCAGGTGGTCCGGGGTGACGGCGAGGATCTGGCCGACGACCTCGATGCCTTCACCGAGCACTGACACCTCCAACGCCTCCAGCTCCAGCATGCGCAGGTAGGCGAAGAACGAACCGAAGGAGCGGTCTCCGGGAACGCCGTCTCCGGGCGGGCCCAGCGAGACGGCGTCGATGGCACCGACCCTCACCGCGGCGGTGGCATCGGGCAGCTGCAGGATGGCCAGGTCGTAGCGGGCGGCGAGCAGGCTGCCCACCAGCCGACGAGCCCCGAGGATGACGGTGACCGTGTCCCCCTCGTTCATCGCCTCCCACAGCGTGTCGACCACCGTCCGTCCCCGCAGGCGGAATCGCTCCGCCTCGTCCTCGGCCTCGGCCATCTCCCGGTCGTAGCGACGGGCACCGAGACGGGACAGATCGGCGAGATCGTCGCCTGCGGGCGTGCCGGGGAGAAGCGGATCTCCGTCGCCCGGGTCCCGGCCCGCCGCCCCGCCGACCATTCACCGGCTCCGAAGTTCAGCCGTCGGCGACGGTCGTGGCTGAGGCCGCCTCGTCGGCGGTGCGGTGCACCGGGTAGCGGCGCAGCCACTGGAAGATCTCGTCGCGGAAGAACCGGAAGGTCCGCCCGCCGGGTAACCGGTACGACGGGATCTCCCCCTCACGCGCCATGCGGCGCACCACCTGGATGTTCATACCGAGAAGCTCGGCCACCATGCCGGTGTCGAGCACCGGGGGATATTGCTCTGGGTGCTCCAAGATCGCCCCTCAACGTGGATGGTCCCCATGATACGTCGGCAGGCCCCGGGTTTCGAGCCTTGTTCCCTCCCCGCCTCGCTTCGCGGGGCACCCCTCCCAGAGGGAGGGGAAACCGATCCCGGCCGGCGGCGTCACAGGTGGATCCGGCCGGTATCTGGGGACTCCTCGCCGACAAGCATCCGGATCTGGTGACGCAACCGGTCCGGGTTTCCCGAGGTGCGGTAGGCGACACCGCCGCCGGCATCCGCCGAAGCGGCAATGGCCCTCCCGGCAAGCACCCGCCCCAGCTGCCTGGCCACCGCCCCTGCCGGGTCGATCAGCTGCACCCCGTTGCCCAGCCGCCGCCTGATCACCCCAGCGATGAACGGGTAGTGGGTGCAGCCCAGCACCACGGTGTCCACCCCAGCGGCGATGAGCGGTGCCAGGTGAGCGTCGATGGCCGCCTCGACCTCAGGCCCCTCGAGCATGCCGGCCTCGATGAGTTCCACCAGCCCGAGACCGGCTTGTTGCACCACGGTGACCCCGGAGGCGTGCCGGTCGACAACCGACCCGTAGAGCTCGCCCTGGAAGGTCGCCGTGGTCGCCAGCACGCCGACGACGCCTCCCCTGGACTGCGCCGCCGCCGGCTTGACCGCCGGCTCCATCCCCACGAAGGGGATGTCGGGCAAGGCCGCTCGCAGCTGGTGCAGTGCCGCCGCCGAGGCGGCGTTGCAGGCCACCACGATCGCCTTGGCCCCGGCACCGAGGAGATGCTCGACGATGACGAAGCATCGCTCCCGCACCGATGCCAGGCTGCGGTCGCCGTACGGGGCCCACGCCTGGTCGGCGACGTACAGGATCCGTTCGGCAGGCAGCAGTGCCCGGGCCTGGGCCAGCACCGAGAACCCTCCCACCCCCGAGTCGAACATGCCGATGGGGGCCGCCGAACCGGCAGCGGCGTTCACCAATCGCCCTCCAGGCCGCGGCGCAGCTCGGCGGCGAATCGTTCCGGTTCCACCAGGAAGGCGTCGTGGCCCCTGTCGGAGTGGACCTCGACCAGTCGGTGCCGTACCCCGGCGGTGGCAAGCGCAGTGGCGAGCTCGGTTTGCTCAGCGGGATAGAAGCACACGTCGGAGTCGATGCTGAACAGCAGGTGGCGCTGGTGACGGCAACGGGCGAACAGCTGGCCCCAGTCGCCCGCCCCCGCCTCGGCGAGGAGATCGACCGACTGCCACGCCGCCATGATCCGCAGATACGAGTTGGCGTCGAAGCGGGAGGTGAACCTGTTGCCCTGGTGCCACATGTACGACTCCAGGGGGTGGCGCAACACGTAACCGGGACGGGACGGCGCCACCACCTCGGGGCGAACCCTGGCGCCCATCGAGTCGAGCGACAGGAAGGTCTTGTGGCCGATCATCCTCGCCAGCGCCAACCCTGCGGCGGGTTGCACGTCTCCGTAGTCGCCGCCGGCGAAGTCCCGATCGGCGGTGATGGCGGAGATCTGCTCGAAGTTGTGGACGATCTGTCGCCAGGTGACCCCGACTCCGGCCGCAACGGGGACCACCAGGTCGACCCGGTCGGGATGGCGAGTCGCCAATGACAGGGCCATGAACCCTCCGGTGGACCCGCCGATGGCGGCGTGCAGCCGCCCGATGCCGAGATGGTCCACCAGGCGGAGGTGGGCATCGACCATGTCGCCGAAGCCGACCGAGGGAAATGACGCTCCATATGGGCACCCGGTGGCGGGATCGTCGGTGGTCGGCCCCGTCGACCCGTAGCAGCCTCCCAGGTAGTTGGCGCACACCACGAACCACCGGTCGGTGTCGATGGCACGGCCCGGCCCGATGAGATGGTCCCACCAGCCTCGGTGCAGCTCAGGTATCCACCGCTCCCCTACCCCCGGGACGGAGGGGTTCACCCCGGCGGCATGCTGGCTGCCGGTGAGGGCGTGATACAGCAGGACGGCGTTCGATGCATCGTCGGCCAACGTGCCATAGGTCTCGTAAGCGATCGTCACCCGGTGCAGCGACTCGCCGCCGGCAAGGTGAAACGGATCGTCGGGCGACCCGAAGGTGAGGAATCGAGTGGCCACCTCGCCGACGCCGGGCGCGGTCAGATCCGTGGTCGTGGCTGCCTCCGGTGGATGCGTCGGGCACGATAGGGACGCCGTCGGCCATCGCCACGCGGTGACACCGCCCGGCGCCGGCTGCGGCGAGGTGGTCAGCGGAGGCGGCGCAGCTCGGGGAGGACCTCCTCGCCGAGCATCCGCAGCGTGGCGTCGGGATCGACGCTGGCGACCTGGATGGCGACGATGTCGGCCTCGAGCTCGCTGACCAGCGGGGAGTAGGCCTCGATCACCGCCTCGGAGCCTGACACCACGGTATAGCGGTCGAGGATCTCGCCCCGGTCCATCTCGTCGGCGCGTTGGCGCAGCACGGCAGGGTCGACGGCGTCGAGCCGCCCCGGAGCCCGCAGCCCGCGCATGCTCCCCAGCGCCTGCCACGCCTCGTCCTCGCCGCCGGCGCTCACCACCCACCGGGTGGCCAGCACCACCCCGTCCCGCCGCCCGGCGGCATGCGCCGCGGTGTGGAACGGCTCGATCACCTTGGCGTTGGTCTCGGTGGTGTCCTTGACGCTAGTGATGAGCCCGTCGGCGTTGCCCCCAGCGAACGCCGCCGACCGAGGGCCTCCGGCGGCCATCAGTACCGGCAGCTCGCCAAGGGGCGGGCTGTACAGCCGAGCCTTGTCGACGGTGTAGTAGCGGCCCCGGTGATCGACCTTCTCCCCGGCGAAGAGCCGGTGGATGATGCTCAGCGCCTCGTCCATGCGATCGATGCGCTCCTGGTACCCGGGGAACTCAAATCCCATGGGGCCCTCGTTGATGTTCTCCCCGGTCCCCACCCCGAGCATGAAGCGGCCACCGCTGAGACGATGGACCGTTGCCGCCGCCTGGGCGATCAACGCCGGGTGGTAGTGGAACAGCGGGCAGGTGACGCTGGTGGCGAACTCGACCCGCTCGGTGCGCATCGCCGCCGCCCCCAGCCAGCTCCACACGAACCCGGCCGCCGAGAGGTCATCGACCCAAGGGTGGAAGTGGTCGGATCCGAGGACGACGTCGAAGCCGACCCGCTCCGCCAGCGCAGCCTGGTCGACCAGGACCTCGGGCTGGTATGACTCGTGGCTGCACAGCCAGGCGAACTTCATCCGTTCAGCTTGCCATCGGTATCTCGACGACGAACACGGTGAACTCGCCCTCCGGCCGGCACTCCACCACGCCACCGACCCGCCGGATGAACCGCTGCGCCTCGGCCAGAGTCCTCGCCCGCTCCGGGTCGTGATCGACTCGGGGACCAGAGTCGACCACCATCCAGCGGTAACGACCACCGGCGGCATGCCCGTACACCAGCACCTCTTCACCGCCCCTGCCCGAGGCATCACGGAGGATGGCCTCCATCACCCGCGACAGGTTGTTGGACGGATTGGCCACGAGACCCGAGCTGATCTCGGTGGTGAACGGGACCCCGGCGTCGATGGAGGCGATAACGGACTCGGTGAGACTGACGACGTCGACGGCGGCGGCTATCTCCAGATCGGCCGGCGGGGCTTCGGCCTGGTCATCGCCGGTCGCCTCCGGTGACGGCGCCAGTGTCTCGACGCCGTCGACGTTCACGGCGTCAACGGTCACCGCGGCGGGCACCGGCTCCTGCTCCGGGTGGGGAACGGGCTCGGCGGCGACCGGCTCGTCGGCCACCACCTCCTGGGCGATAGGCTCGGCGGCGACCGGCTCGGCTGCCACCACCTTGTCGGGCTCCGGGTCAGGCTTCGCCTCGGCGGCGAGCGGGGCGGCCACCACCGGATCAGGTTCGGTCTCGGCGGCGACGGGGTCAACCGGGTCCGGCTCGGTGGCCGGCGCCGGTACGGCGGCCACGGGCTGCTGTTCCGGCTCGGTGACCGGATCGGACTCGGCCACCGTCCCGGATGCCTCCGCCGCCTCGGATTCGTCGAGGTGCTCGGCCGCAACGGGGGCCGCGGTGCGGCGCCACCGGGAGCGCCGCCGTCTGGTTGTCGTCGGCTCTCCGGCTGCCGGACCGGCGTCGCCGGTTGGGGCCACGGCGCCATCGAGAGGAACTGCGGGGTCGACGACACCGACCGCCGCTTCCCACCCCGCCTGCTCCCATGTGTCCAGGTCGGCGTCGGTGGCGACGTTCTGCCGCGGGGGCTCGGGGAAGGCACCGCCAGCGCCGATGCCCCCGGAATCGGGACGATGCGGCGGAGCTTCCTCAGCACCGACGAGCCACGCCGCCGCCGCCGTACGTGGGTACACCGGGTGCACCGTCCCGTCGACTTGGCGGGGCCAGACGTTTCTCGGGGCGATGGCCAGCAGTGCCGGGGCGGTCACGAAGCGGCCGACAGTGACGGCGAGAATCCCGGCACCGACCATGGAGGCGGCGATGATCTGCTGCGTCCTCCATTGGGTGACCACCAATGCCAGCAGCGGCAGCCAAAGCAGGACGGCGGCGGCCAGATGGGTCGACCGGGTGGCGGCAAGCGCCCGCAGCGGTGCCGCCATGTCGCCATCGGTCACGTCATGGGCCTCGCGGGCCGAGCCCCATGCCAGCGCCAGCCACGCCGCAACCAGCGCCAGGCCCATTGCCCACGCCGTTGGAGCCGACACCGCGTCCAGCGTGCCGACCGGCGACGAGCCCAGCGGCGACGCCAGCCACCCATCGACGAAACCGAGCCTGACCACCACCACCGCCCCGGCGGCGGCGAGGACAGCGGTCTCGGCCAACCGCAGTGCCGCCTGCCAAGCCCGCAACAGCCAGGCGGCGATCAGCAGGATCGCCAGCGCGGCGATGACCACCACGAACGGTGTTCTGGCATCGACGGCCTCCACCGTGGCCGTCTCCCGAGCGGTGGCCCCGCCGATGTCGACCCGGAACGGTGCCGCCATGCTCTCGATCTCCTCGATGGCCGTCTGCGCCACCGGGGATCCGGCGTCCACCGATAGCGGCACCCACACCAGCGTGGCCCGGTCACTGACCAGCCGCTCGGTGACCTCGATGGGCACCGGCATTCGGGTACCGTCGGCAAAGGTGCGGATTGTCGAGTCCGCCCTGGCCACCCCCTCGATCGACGACACG
>JACDBE010000023.1 GCA_013695075.1 Acidimicrobiia bacterium | reverse complement strand
TCTACACCCGCGACGAGCTGCTGATGGCCCCCGACGGCACCGTGCCCCATCCCGAACCGGCGGGTCCGCTCATCGATCTCAACGAGCTCCGCCTTGCCGACGGATGGATGCGGGCCACCTCTTCGTCCGGCCGGGCCGCATACGAGGGCATCCCGGCGTGGACCCCCACCGCCGGGGTGGGGCTGCGGCCTCCCGAGGCCGGCCAGAGCGCCGAGGACAACCGGCCAGAGCCGCAACCTGGCACCGACGAAAGGACCCGGGCGTGAACGCCGAGACCGTGGTGTTCGTCGTGTTCGCCGTCGCCGCCGTCTCCGGTGGGTTGGTGATGGTGCTGGCCCGCAACGCGGTGTACTCGGCGATGGGGCTGCTCACCGCCATGTTCTCCATGGCGGTGTTCTATGTCCTCAACGACGCCCACTTCGTCGCCGCCGTCCAGGTGATCATCTACGCCGGGGCGGTGATGACCCTGTTCCTGTTCGTGATCATGCTCATCGGGGTCGACCGCGACGACGAGCGCGGCGAGCAGATCCCCTTCCAGCGTCCGCTGGCGCTGCTGGCAGGTGGAGGGCTGCTTGCCGTGGTGCTGGTGGCGGGCCGTGCCGCCTGGCTCACCGGCCCCCAGGAGGAAGGCGACACCAACGGGACCATCGAGGCCATCTCCGAGCAGCTCTTCGGCACCTGGATGATCACCTTCCTGTCCACGGTGCTGCTGCTCACCATCGCCGCCGTGGGCACCATCGCCCTGGCCCAGTTCATCTCGCCGCCCCGGGGCACCGCCGTCGAGGAGGCCGAGGAATGATGGTCACCCCCGGCTGGTACCTGGCACTGGCTGCGGTGCTGTTCACCATCGGCGCCATCGGCATCCTGGTGCGGCGCAACGCCCTGGTGATGTTCATGTCCATCGAGCTGATGCTCAACGCCGTCAACCTCACCTTCGTCGCCGCCGGCCGCCACCTGGGGGTGCTCGACGGTCAGGTGTCGGTGTTGTTCGTGATGGTGGTGGCCGCCGCCGAGGTCACCGTGGGGCTGGCCATCATCGTGGCCGTGTTCCGCCGCCGGGCCACCGCCAGCGTCGACGCCCTGGCGGAGATGCAGGGCTGATGGGGGCCGCCGTCGACCTGGTGTGGCTGGTCATCGCCCTGCCCCTTGGCGGCTACGCCATGCTCCAGGTGCTGGGCAGGCGCATCGGGGAACCGGCGGCGGGGTGGCTGGGCACCGCGTTGGTGGGCGCCGCCTTTGCGGTGGCGGCGGTGGCCTCCATCGACGTGCTCTCCGGCGAGGCGCCGCAGCACTCCGTGCACCTGTTCACCTGGATCCCGGCGCTGGGCGTCGACGCCTCGCTGCTGTGGGACCCGCTGTCGACCCTGATGACGCTGGTGGTGACCGGGGTGGGGTTCCTCATCCACCTGTACGCCGCGGGCTACATGCACGGCGAGCCCCGCTACGGCCGGTTCTTCACCTACCTCAACCTGTTCATCGCCTCCATGCTGATCCTGGTGCTGGCCGACGGCTTCGGGCTGATGTTCGTCGGCTGGGAGCTGGTGGGGCTCAGCTCGTACCTGCTGGTGTCGTTCTGGTTCGAGAAGCCGGCCGCGGCCGCCGCCGGCAAGAAGGCATTCGTGGTCAACCGCATCGGCGACCTGGGTTTCCTCATCGCCCTGATGCTGATCTTCGCCAACTTCGGCACCTTGGCGTTCGCCCCGGTGTTCGAACGGGCCGGCGAGGTGCTCACCACTGGGGCGGCCACCGCCATCACCCTGCTGCTGCTGGTGGGCGCCGCCGGCAAGTCGGCGCAGATCCCGCTGTACGTGTGGCTGCCCGATGCCATGGAGGGCCCCACCCCGGTGTCGGCGGCGGTGGTGGCCGTGGTCGGCGCCGCCACCGCCCTACTCGCCGCCACCATCGCCGTGGGGCAGCGGGACATCAAGCGCGTGCTGGCCTACTCCACCATCAGCCAGCTGGGCTACATGTTCCTGGCGGTAGGAGTCGCCGCTTATGTGGCGGGCGTGTTCCACCTGCTCACCCACGCCTTCTTCAAGGCGCTGCTGTTCCTCGGGGCCGGTTCGGTGATCCACGCCGTCGCCGGCGAGCAGGACATGGCCCGCATGGGTGGGCTGCGCCGGGTGATGCCGGTCACCTTCGCCGCCATGGCCATTGCCTGGCTGGCCATCTCCGGGATCCCGCCGTTCTCCGGGTTCTGGTCCAAGGACGAGATCTTGGCGGTCACCTTCGGCCGCGGCGGGTGGTGGTTGGTGCTGTGGGCGGTGGGCATCGTCACCGCCGCCCTCACCGCCTTCTACATGAGCCGGATGATGTTCCTCACCTTTTTCGGTGAGCCCCGCGGGGACGACGGCGTCCA
>JACDBE010000021.1 GCA_013695075.1 Acidimicrobiia bacterium | reverse complement strand
GGCCACCGTCGAGCTGCTGCGCCGGGTCGGTGCCGAGGTGGTAGGGGTGGCGGTGCTGCTCGAGCTGCTGTTCCTTCATGGCCGGGCCAAGCTGGACGGCATCCCCTTTCATGCCGTGGTCAGCGATGGCGAAGGCTGAACCCACCCAGCGTGGGCCGGTCGAGGCCCTGCCCGCCGCCGACGAGCTGTTCGCCGGCATCGTCGCCGAGTTCACCGCCAATCATCCCGGAGCCGACACGACCGCCATCGAGCGCGCCTACCGGCGGGCCGACGAGCTCCACACCGGGCAGCGGCGGCTCTCCGGCGAGCCGTTCATCGTCCACCCGCTCATCGTCACCGCCATCCTGGCCGGCTACGGGATGGACGGCGCCACCCTGCAGGCGGCGTTGCTCCACGACACGGTGGAGGACACCCCGGCCACCCTGGAGGTGATCGCCGCCGATTTCGGGACGGAGGTGGCGGGGCTCATCGACGGGGTCACCAAGCTCGACCGCATCGAGTTCTCCTCGCGGGAGGAAGCCCAGGCGGCCACCATCCGCAAAATGGTCATCGCCATGGCCCGTGACGTCCGGGTGTTGCTCATCAAGCTGACCGATCGGCTGCACAACATCCGCACCCTCGACCCCCTGCCGGTGGACAAGCAGCGCCGCATTGCCGCCGAAACCATCGAGGTGTACGCCCCCCTGGCGCACCGCCTCGGGGTGCAGGAGGTCAAGCACGAGATGGAGGAGCGGTGCTTCGCCGTGCTCTACCCCAAGCGCATGGCCGAGATCGAGGCGCTCGTGGCAAAACGGGCACCGGAGCGGGAGGCATCCATCGAGAAGGCGACGCTCGACCTGCGGGCTGCCCTCGACGCCGCCGGGATCGAAGCCGACATCTGGGGCCGGCCCAAGCACCTGTACTCGATCTACCGCAAGATGGTGACCAGCGGGCTCGAGTTCGAGGACATCCACGACCTCATCGGGATCCGGGTGCTGGTGGCCGACAAGGCGGACTGCTACGCCGCCTTGGGTCTGGTGCACAGCATGTGGCCGCCGATCCACGGTCGGTTCAAGGACTACATCGCCATGCCCAAATTCAACCTGTACCAGTCGCTGCACACCACGGTGGTCGGCCAGGACGGCAAACCGCTCGAGGTGCAGATCCGCACCCGGGACATGCACCACCGGGCCGAGTTCGGCATCGCCGCCCACTGGCGTTACAAGGAGACCGGGGGCACCGAGGTCCCCTTCGTCGGCGATCTCATCCAGGAGGAGCTCACCGACCCCCAGGAGTTCCTCTCCAACCTCAAGTTGGACCTGTACCAGGACGAGGTGTTCGCCCTGACGCCCAAGGGTGACGTGCTCACCCTGCCCCGAGGGTCGACACCGGTCGACTTCGCCTACACGGTGCACACCGACGTGGGCCACGCCTGCGTGGGAGCCAAGGTCAACGGCCGATTGGTGGCGCTGGACACCGAGCTGCACTCGGGTGACATCGTCGAGATCATGACCTCGAAGGGCAGCGACCCCAGGCCGTCGCGGGACTGGCTGGACTTCGTCAAGTCGAGTCGGGCCGCGGGCAAGATCCGTCGCTGGTTCACCAGGGAGCGCCGCGACCAGTCGCTGGCAGAGGGCAAGGAGTCGGTCGCCAAGGCACTGCGCCGCGAGGGTCTCAACCTGAAGGCGGTGGACCGCGACGGGCTGCTGGGTGAGGTGGCCCAGGACCTGGGTCATCGCGACCTGGCCGCCATGTACGTCGCCATCGGCGACAACCACGTCAGCACCCACACCGTCATGCGCCGTCTCGACCGGCTGATGTCCGGGGGTGGCGCCGCCGACGACGACGACCTGGAGTCGGTGCCCTCGCTGCGCCCCACCCCGCGCAAGCTGGGTGGCGGGATCATCGTCGAGGCCATGGAGGACCTGTTGGTTCGGCTGGCCCGATGCTGCTCGCCGGTGCCCGGTGACGACATCGTCGGGTTCGTCACCGTGGGCCGGGGGGTGTCGGTGCACCGGGCCGACTGCGCCAACATGGGGTCGCTGGGGGAGCGGGCGGAGCGGATGATCGACGTGTCCTGGGCCCCCGAGCAGCAGGGCTCGTTCACCGTGTGGTTCCAGATCGAGGCGCTCGATCGGCCCAAGCTGCTGCGCGACCTCACCATCGTCCTCGGCGAGCTGGGGGCCAACATCGTGGGCTCTTCCTCGGTCACCGGCAGCGACCGCATCGCCGTGATCCGCTTCGAGGTCGAGCTGTCGGACACCAACCGGCTGGAGCGCATCGTCGCCGAGCTCCGGGGCATCGCCGGGGTGTTCGATGCCTACCGGTTGGTCCCGCAGACGACGTGACAACGCCGTGACCGGCAATCACGGCAGGTGACCTCCGCCCGCATCACCTTCTTGGTTGGCAAGCCGATCGAGCGGTCGCCGGTGTTGCCCCAGGTGGCCGAGCTGCTCCGCCATGCCGGGACAACGGTGCAGGTGCACGTCCCGGCGGCGGACGCCCCGCTCCCCAACGGTCTCGACGACGCCGACCTGCTGGTGCTGCGAGGTCTGGCGGACAAGCAACTGGAGCGGCTCGACCCGTGGGCGGCGCGCTACTGCAACCACCCGGTGGCCTCCCGGGCAGTGACCGATCGGTGGCGGCTCATCTCGATGCTTGGCACCGCCGGGATCAGCGTGCCCACCACCTGGATCGCAACCAGCTGGAGCCAGGTGCTCGACGTCGGGGATGACCTGGTGGTCAAGGCCGCCACCGCCGCCACCGGGCGGGGTGCCGGGGTGCTGCTGCCCGGCGAGCCGCGACCAGCCGACCGGGGTTCGCCGGTCCCTACCTGCTCCAGCAGCCGGTAGATATGGACGGTTTCGAGGCCAAGCTGTATGTCGTCGGCGACCAGGTAAAAGGCGTGCAGCGCCCGGCGGGCCGGCGCGGTGGCGGAGACCCGTACGAACCCGCCCCCCGGGAGGTGACGATGGCACGGGCGGTGGGGCATGCGCTTGGCCTGGAGGTGTACGGGGTCGATGCCATGGTGGGGTCGGCCAGCTCCTGGGTGGTGGACGTCAACGTCTTCCCCAGCGCTGCCAAGGTCCCCGGCGCCGCCGCCTGGATCGCCGCCTACCTCCACGCCCGCTCCTGCCGATGAGTCCCGGCAGCGGGCGATCGTCGTCTCTCTCACTCATATGGCAGACTCGGCGCCCATGCTCATCGAAGGACAGGCCCTGTGGCTGGCGGGCACCAACTGCTACGTGGTGGCCGCCGAGCGGGGCGCGGCGTGCGTGATCGTCGACGCACCGCCCGACATTGCCGGCATCGAGACGCTGGTCGCCGCCTACGACCTGATGCCGAGCGCCCTCTTGGCCACCCATGGTCACGTCGACCACGCCGGAGGGGGAGCGGTCGCCGCCGGGTACGGGATCGGGGCCTACCTGCACCCGGCGGACGAGTTCCTCGCCCTCGACCCGGCGAGCCAGCTGCGCATGCTGTTTGGTGAACCCATGCCCGGGGTGGCGGAGGGGTTCCGGTTCCCCACCGGCTACATCGCGCTTACCAGCGGTGACAATCTGGCTCTGGCCGGAGTCTCCATCGAGGTGATGCACACCCCGGGCCACACCCCCGGCCACTGCTGCTTCTTGGTGGCCGACGAGGGCGTGCTGTTCTCCGGCGACCAGCTGTTCGCCGGTTCCATCGGCCGCACCGATCTTCCCGGTGGCGACCTGCCCACCCTGGTGGCATCGATGA
>JACDBE010000006.1 GCA_013695075.1 Acidimicrobiia bacterium | reverse complement strand
GGAGCGCCCGGCGTGCGTTGCGGTGTGGCTGGCCCGGTTCTACCTATGACCCGTCGGATATAATCACCAACCCACGTCGGAGTGGCGGAACTGGTAGACGCGCTAGGTTGAGGGCCTAGTGGGAGAGCATCCCGTGGAGGTTCGAGTCCTCTCTCCGACACCCCCTCGACGCCAACCTTAGGGTTGGCGGCCTTCACAGGTGCTGGTGTCCGGTAGCCTCACCGGTTCCATGGCGTCTGCATCCTCCCGACCCGTCAGTGCCGGCGTACTGATGCACCGCATCGGGGGTGATGGCGAGGTCGAGGTCCTGATCGCTCACCCCGGGGGACCGTTCTGGGCGAGGAAGGACGCCGGGGCCTGGACCATCCCCAAGGGGCTTGCCAACGGTGACGAGGACCTGGAGGCGGCGGCCCGCCGCGAGTTCACCGAGGAGACCGGGGCGGCGGCTCCCCAGGAATTGACCGATCTGGGGGTGGTGGTGCAGCGGGCCGGCAAGCGGGTGCATGCGTTTGCCGGTGAGGGCGACCTCGACCCGGCAACGGTGGTGTCCAACCTGGTGCCGGTGCAGTGGCCGCCCCGATCTGGTCGCACCATCGAGGTCCCCGAGATCGACCGGGTCAGCTGGGTGAGCCTTGACGAGGCTCGGCGGCTGCTCAACCCGGCTCAGGCGGCGCTGATCGTTCGGCTTGCGGATCACCTGAAAACCGGCGACCGTTAGGATCGACACCCGACGCCGGCCCCGACCGGCGCAAGCAGCATCCAGGAGGACCGTGGCCAAGAAGCCCAGATCGCGAATGCGGGACCTCGCCGAAACCCCTCGCCAGCAGACGCCGCGGTTCATCGCCGGCGAGGATGACGAGGGCCCCATTCTCTCCGGGGTCGCCTTCGGCCTGCTGTCGGCGGTGGCCTTGGTGGCGCTGCTGGCTGCGGCGATCATGTTTGGGGGCAGCCAGGTGGAGGCCGCCGTCGCCGAGGACACCCTCGACTACCTCAGGCGGTCCGGCTACGACCAGGTGACCGTCGCCGCCGATGGCCAGGATGTGGTGCTCACCGGCGCCGTCGACGACGAGGCGGCTGTGGTGGCGCTGCCTCAGGCGGTGGCGGCGCTGCCCGGGGTGGCCACCGTGTCGAGCACGCTGGAGGTGACCGTGCCTCCCGAACCGGAAGGCCCGGCGCCGGCCGACAACATGGTGATCTCCCTGGCCGACGGCACCCTCACCGTCACTGGCACCATGCCCGACCAAGCGACCATCGATCGGGTCACCACCGCCCTCGGCGCCACCGGCCATCAGCTCGACGCCGACGGGCTCGTCATCAGAGAGCGGGTTCCCGCCACCGATGCCTGGATGGCGGCGGTGCTGGGCATCGCCGAACGCCTCAACGAGGAGGTGGATACCTTCGAGATCCTGGTGAATCCGGAGGCGGGGGTGGCCACCGTGTCTGCCGTATTCGAGACCCGCCAGATCCAGAGCGACGTCCGTCGCCAGGCCGAGCAGCTCTTCCGGGACGGGCCTATTGACTTTGTCAGCGCCCTCAGCGTTGTCGACGCCCCGCCGCCACCACCCCCGGAGCGGGTCGAAGAGCTACAGGAGAACCTGGACGACCTCATCAGGGGCAAGGTGGTGGAGTTCAGGTTCAACTCCGATGTGCTCACGCCGGCCGGGCGCCGGCTGCTCAGTGAGGTGCTCGCCGCGCTGCGCCAGTTCCCCGAGGTTCCCGTCGAGATCGCCGGTCACACCGATGCCATCGGGACGCCGGCGTTCAACCTCGATCTGTCCATCCGCCGCGCCGAGGCGGTGCTCGCCTACTTGGTCGAAAACGACGAGGACCCCGACCGCTTCGTGGTGACCGGTCATGGGGAAACCCAACCCGTCGCCTCCAACGACACCCCCGCCGGTCGGGCGCGCAACCGCCGCATCGAGTTCATCGCCCTGGAGGAGTGACCGTGTCGTACGTAGCCATGCAGATCGCCATCTGGATCCTCCTCGCCTTCGTGCTCGGCCTGGCCGTTGGTTGGTTCGGCCGGGGTCGGCGCAAGACGGGTTCGGCGGCACGGCGCCGTTTCTGACCCGGCGCGTCTGCGAGCATCGCCGACGGCGTCCAAACAGGATGGGGGGGCGTTTGCGGTAGCCTGGCGCCCAAGGCAACGGGTGGGAGCGGTGATGGCCGACGTGAAGGAACTGCCGGATCAGGTCAGGGAGTTCGTGGCGCTGTCCACCCAGTACCTGCGCCAGGAGACCGTGGTGCCAGCCAAGCAGCTGGGACGCTTCGCCGCCATCTCGCTGGCGGCGGCGGTGTGTTTCCTGCTCGCCGCCCTGTTCATCGGAATTGCCGGCGTGCGTTACCTCATCGAAGCCCTGCCCGCGGGTCGCAATTGGGAGGCGCTCGGCTACGTGCTGGGGGTGCTGGCTCTGGCCATCGTGGTCGCCGTCATGTTCCGCATCACCGCGTCGTCATCCAAGGAGTGAGACCCATGGCCGTGCAACGCTCGGACCTCGAGAGCAAGCTGCGACAGATCGAGACCATCGTCAACGACACCAAGGAACGGGCGAAGACGACCGGAACCGCCATCGCCGTTGCTGTGGTGGTGATCATCGTCCTCGCCTTCGTCTTCGGTCGCCGCCGCGGCACCAAGGCAGGGGGAGCCAGGGTGGAGGTCTTCCGCCTCAAATGAAGCCGATGCGAGTGCTCGGGATCCAGCAGCTCCTCTCCGGGCTGCGTCGCGGCAGCAGCGCCGCCGCAGGGTTCGGAGCCGCCTTGGTGTTGCTGGGGTGGATGCGGGACCATCGCCGTCCCGCCAAGGAACGCATCTACTCCCGCCGGTTGCGGGAGGGTGAGATGGTGAAGATACGGCTGGTGCGGGGGACGACGCCGACCGACGAGACCGACGTGGCGGGTTGACGTGTTTCGCGACCGGGATCGGGCGGTGAAGATCTTCGTCTGGGTGGTCGTGGTGGCCATGGTGCTCACCCTGATGGCCTCACTCTTCGGCGCCGTCAACTGAGCTACCGGTGACCGCCGATCGCCACCGGGGACCCCCGGTGTTCGCCGCCGGCGGCCCGTGCATGCTCCACGACAGCAAGGGCCGGCGCTACCTCATCGAGCTGGTGCCCGGCCGCCAGTTCCACTCCCATCGCGGCGTCATCGAGCACGGCGCCATCATCGGCAGTGCCGACGGGACCGTACACACCACCACGCTGGGCGAACCGTACGTTGCGCTGCTGCCTACCCTGGCCGACTACGTCCTCAAGATGGGGCGGCGGGCCACCGTGTCGTACCCCAAGGACATCGGGGCCATCCTCCTCGCCGCCGACATCGCTCCCGGGATGACGGTGCTCGAGGCCGGCACCGGCTCCGGCGGGCTCACCATGGCGCTGGGGCGGGCGGTGGGATCGTCGGGGCTGGTGGTGAGCTACGAACGCCGCCCCGATCACGCCGCGGTGGCTCGCAAGCTCATCACCGGCTTCCACGGCGCCATACCCACCCATATCGATCTGCGGGTGGGGGAGGTGGAGGAGGCGCTGCCGGCGGTGGGCTGCGACCGCATCGTGCTCGACCTCCCCGAGCCCTGGCACCTGGCGGCGCTGGCCGCCACCGGGCTCCGCCCCGGCGGCATCATCCTGTGCTACCTGCCGACGGTGCCGCAGGTACAGGCGGTGGTAGAGGCGATGACGTCCAGCGGTGCGTTCTTCGACGTGGCCACCATCGAGGTACTCCACCGCACCTGGGTGATCGATGGGCGATCGGTGCGCCCGTCGCATCGCATGGTGGGCCACACCGGTTTCATCACCACCGGGCGTCGCATCGCCCGCTGATCACCCAACCGGATTCTTAGGGTCCGATCGCGCCGCCAGCACGTGTTTCGGCCCTAAGAATCGTTGAGAAGCAGCCGGACGCTGGGGTCACGGCTCGATGAAGATGCACTCCCCGGGGCATTCCTCGGCGGCCTCGACCACGATGTCGAGTTGGCTCTCGGGGATGGTGGCCATGCCGGCGGCACCCTGGGCGTTGCCCTTGGATTCGGCCATGATCGTGGCGCCTTCGCGCACGTACGCCAGGCCGTCGTCGAGCAGGACGAAGACATCCGGGGCGATCTCCTCGCACAAGCCGTCTCCGGTACAGAGATCCTGATCGATCCATACCTTCATTGCGTCGGGTCCTTCCGTGTGCCCCGCAGGGCGCATTGTACCGGGGTTGGTGTGGCTACGGTCGCACCCGGTCCGGTCCACCGGGATTGTCTGTACCGGGGCCTACACTGAAAAACCAGGCCAACCAAGGGGCATAGGCCAGTGGACCAGACCGGCAACGAGGCCAACGAGCTTCGAGCGACCGTACGGATGCTCGAGGAGGAGGTCGCCGTGCTCAGGCGGCGGCTCCAGGATGCCCCCCGCCGGGTCCGGGTGTTGGAGGAGCGCCTCCTGGAGACCAAGAACCGGCTCAACCAGGCGGCAACCCAGAACCAGAAGCTGGCCGTCGCCCTCGAGGAGACCCGCCAGCAGCTGGCCATGCTCCGCCAAGAGGTGGAGAAGCTGTCGGCGCCGCCCAACCCGTTCGGCACCATCATGCGCATCAACGAGGACGGCACCGCCGACGTCCACACCGCCGGCCGCAAGCTGCGGGTCAACGTCGAGCCCTCCATCGAGATCAAGGCGCTGGAGATCGGCCAGGAGGTGCTGCTCAACGAAGCCAGCAACATCGTCGACGTCCGTTACTTCGAGAACCAGGGCGAGGTGGCCACCGTCAAGGAGGTCCTCGACGAGACCAGGCTGCTGGTGTTGAGTCGAGCGGATGAGGAGCGGGTCACCGAGTTGGCCGCCCCCATGCGCGGGGTTTTCCTCCGACCGGGAGATCACGTCAGGATCGACCCCCGTACAGGGATGGTGTTCGAGAAGCTGGTGCGCCCCGAGGTCGAGGAGTTGGTCCTCGAGGAGATCCCCGACATCACCTATGACGACATCGGCGGGCTCAGCGAGCAGATCATCGCCATCCAGGACGCCGTCGAGCTGCCGTACGTGCACAAGGAACGGTTCGACCAGTACCACCTTGCCCCACCCAAGGGGGTGCTGCTGTACGGACCCCCCGGCTGCGGCAAGACGCTCATCGCCAAGGCAGTGGCCAACAGCCTGGCCAAGGCGGTGGCCGCCAAAGAGGGCAACGAGGACACCCGGTCGTACTTCCTCAACATCAAGGGCCCCGAACTGCTCAACAAGTACGTGGGGGAGACCGAGCGCCAGATCCGACTCATCTTCCAGCGGGCCAAGGAGAAGTCGGACGAGGGGGTGCCGGTCATCGTCTTCTTCGACGAGATGGACTCGCTGTTCCGCACCAGGGGCACCGGGGTGTCATCCGATGTCGAGTCGACCATCGTCCCCCAACTGCTCTCCGAGCTCGACGGGGTGGAGACCCTCAAGAACGTCATCGTCATCGGGGCGTCCAACCGGGAGGACCTGATCGACCCTGCCATCCTGCGACCGGGACGTCTCGATGTGAAGGTCAAGATCGAGCGTCCCAACGCCGCCGCGGCCCGCCAGATCTTCCGCATCTACCTGGAGGAGGAGCTCCCGTACGCCCAGAGCGAGCTCGATCGCTTCGGCGGCGACCGCCACGCCATGGTGGGTTCGCTCATCGAGGCGGTGGTAGAGAGGATGTACGAGACCACCGAGCCCAACCGGTTCCTCGAGGTCACCTACGCCAACGGGGACCGAGAAACCCTGTACTTCAAGGACTTCTCCAGCGGCGCGATGATCGAGAACATCGTCAGCCGCGCCAAGAAGGACACCATCAAGCGGGAGCTGGCCGGCGACAAGCCCGGACTCACCGCCGCCGACCTCCTCAACGCCATCGCCCAGGAGTTCAAGGAGCACGAGGACCTGCCCAACACCACCAACCCGGACGACTGGGCGCGTATCTCCGGCAAGAAGGGCGAACGCATCGTCTACGTACGGCTGATCGCCGCCGACGGGGAAGGGCGCAGCATCGAGGCGGTCGCCCCGGGTCAATACCTGTGACCGAGCGCTCGGTGCCGCCCAGGGTGCTGGGCAGCGAGACCGAGTACGGCATCACCGTCCGCCACCAGCTCGACTTCAACCCGGTGTTGGCGTCGAGCACGGTCATCAACTCCTACCGCGGCGACCGGGCCCGCATCCAATGGTCGGTGGACGAGGAGTCTCCGGGCCGCGACGCCCGCGGTTTCGGCTACGAGGGTGCCTTCCCGCCCGAGTTGGAGACGGGTCTGGTCAATGTGGTGCTCACCAACGGTGCCCGCCTCTACGTCGATCATGCCCATCCCGAGTACTCCACCCCCGAATGCACCGACCCGCTGGAGGCGGCCCGCTACGACAAGGCGGGCGAGGTGATCATGGCCCGCGCCGTCGCCGCTGCTCGATCCATCATGCCGGCGCACGAGCGCATGTTCATCCACAAGAACAACAGCGACGGCAAGGGCAACTCATACGGTGCCCACGAGAACTACCTGCTGGCCCGCTCCATCCCGTTCGGCGAAATCGTGCGCCACCTCACCGGATTCCTCGTCTCCCGCCAGGTGTTCACCGGGTCGGGCAAGCTGGGATCTGAGAACGGCCGGCCGCCGGTCGATTTCCAGCTGACCCAGCGAGCCGACTTCTTCGAGGAGGAGGTGGGGCTGGAGACGACGCTGAAGCGCCCCATCATCAACACCAGGGACGAGCCCCACGCCGACGCCGCCAAGTACCGCAGACTGCATGTCATTTTCGGCGACGCCAACCTGTCCGAGGTGCAGACCTTCTTGAAGCTGGGCTCGACGGCGCTGGTGCTGGCGGCGCTGGAGGCGGGGGCACTGCCTCAGCCGATGATCCTCGGCGATCCGGTGAAGGCGGCGTGGCAGGTGAGCCATGACCTCACCCTCGACCAGCCGCTGGCGACGGCAGACGGCAGCTCGATGACCGCCCTGGAGATGCAATGGCAGTATCTGGAGTGGGCCACCAAGCACGCCAACACCGCCGACCTCGGGGAGGCGTACCTGGACCTGGTGGAGCGCTGGGAGCAGGTGCTCACCGACCTGGAGGCCGACCCGATGCGTCTCGCCGACCGGCTCGACTGGGTGGCCAAGTACCGCATGCTCACCGGTTACGTGGAGCGGGACGACATCAGTTGGGACCACCCCAAGCTGCGGCTGCTCGATTTGCAGTACCACGACGTCGATCCCGATCGGGGGCTGTACCACCGTCTGGTCGCCACCGGCAGGATGCAGCGGCTGTTCTCCGACGCCGAGGTGGAGCGTGCTGTCACCGATCCTCCACCGGGCACCAGGGCCTACTTCCGGGGCGAATGCGTCGCCCGGTTCGGGCCGGCCCTGGTGGCCGCCAACTGGGATTCGCTGGTCTACGACACCGGAGAGGAGACCTTGAGGCGGGTGCCGATGATGGAACCGCTGAGGGGCTCGAAGCAGATGGTGGGCGAGATGCTCGAGCGATGCGATACCCCGGCAGCACTTATCAGGGCTTTGGGAGGCGACGGTGGCTGAACAGGAACGCAAGCATGTCCCGGCACGGGAGGACCGTACCGAGGTCGACGAGAGCGCCCCCGCCGAGCAGACCGAGGAGATCACCGACCGCATCGACGAGCTGCTCGACGAGATCGACACCGTCCTCGAGGAGAACGCCGAGGAGTTCGTCAAGAACTACGTCCAGAAGGGCGGGGAGTGAGCCGCCGCCGGGACGAGCTCACCACAGGCCCCGTCCTGCCCCTGCATCCCCCCAGCCTCCACGCCAGCTTCGCTGCCGTGCTCGACGACCGGGGTCTGGCCCCTCGCTGGACCGTTTCCGGTGGCGAGGGGGTGTTCCCCGAGCCGCCCCACGCCACCACGGTGTTGGCGCTGCGCTACGGCGACGGGGTGGTGATGGCGGGTGACCGGCGGTCCACCGCCGGCAACGTCATCGCCCACAAGCGCATCCAGAAGGTGTTCGCCGCCGACGAGTTCTCGGCGGTGGCCATCGCCGGCACCGCCGGCATGGCGCTCGAGCTCATCCGCCTCTTCCAGACCGAGCTGGAGCACTACGAGAAGATCGAAGGCACCCGGCTGTCGCTGGAGGGCAAGGCCAACTACCTGGCTCGGATGGTGCGCAACCACCTGCCGCTGGCGTTCCAGGGTCTGGCGGTGGTTCCCCTTTTCTGCGGTTTCGACGAGGAGGTGGGCATCGGCAAGCTGTTCACCTTCGACGTGGTGGGGGGTCGCTACGAGGAGCAGGACTACGCCACCACCGGCTCGGGCGGCGCCGAGGCCAAGTCGTTCCTCAAGGCGTCGTTCCGTCCCGGCCTCGGCGTGGATGACGCCCTGCGCATCGCCGTCGAAGGACTGGTCGCCGCCGCCGAGGAGGACGCCGCCACCGGGGGCCCGGACCTGAAGCGGGGCATTTACCCCAACGTGGTCACGGTCACCGCCTCCGGGCTGAAGGAGATCGGCGATGACCGGCTGGAGGGCATCGTCGTCGAGGTGTTGGCGGGCCGGCCATGACCGCCCCCTTCTACGTCCCTCCCGAGCAGCTCACCAAGGAGCGGGCCGACTTCGCCAGGAAGGGGATCGCCCGGGGCCGTCCCATCGCCGTTTGCGCGTACACCGATGGCGTGCTGCTCATCGGCGAGAACCCCAGCGGTTCCTTGCACAAGCTGGGGGAGGTCTACGACCGCATCGCCTTCGCCGGAGTGGGCCGCTTCAACGAGTTCGAGATCCTGCGCACCGCCGGGGTGCGCTACGCCGATGTCAAGGGCTACTCCTACGGGCGCCGCGACGTAACCGCCCGCGGTCTGGCCAACGCCTACAGCCAGACCCTGGGCCAGATCTTCACCCACGAGCTCAAGCCGTACGAGATCGAGATCATGGTGGCTGAGATCGGCGACGAGCCGGCGGACACCCAGATCTTCCGCATCCTGTTCGACGGGACTCTGGGCTCGGTGACACACTTCGGTGCCATGGGGGGTAACGACACCAAGGTGGGCGAGCTGTTGGTCGAGGGGTGGAACCCCGACCTCGACCTGGAGGCGGCCGTTCGGCTCGCCGCCGGAGCCATCGAGGCCGTCGACGACAGCGGCGTTGCCCCCGCCGACTGGGAAGCGGCCGTGCTCGATCGCACCAGAGGCCGCCGAAAGTTCCGCCGTCTCACCGCCGAAGACATCGCCACCGCCCGCGCCACCGAGGTCGCCGCCGCGGTGAGCCCCGCCCCCGAAGTCGACGAAACCGAGATTCCCTGACTCTCTTTCCCCTCCATCTGGGAGGGGTGGCTGCGGAGTTCTTGTTCCCCTCCCGCCTGCGCGGGGAGGGTGCGCGCCCGAGGGCTGGCTTTGCCGGCCCGACAACATCCGGCGCTTAGGGCCGCGTCTTTGGGGGAGGTCCGGGAGGGGGGC